>DAINNQ010000168.1:0-6011 GCA_036735825.1 Alteromonadaceae bacterium
TCATTGATTGTCGCTTTACAGTGTTCAATCGCTTTTTCTACTGCAGGTTTGACATGCTCAGGTTTGATTCTTGAAAATTGTGGGAGTTGCGCTTGTGCTAAAAGTGGATTGCTCATGTTTATCTTGATATTTGATTAACTTGCTATAGATGTAAGTACATTTACATGGATATTCAAGTCAGTTACTAAAGTATTCAGCAATCTACACCCCTCAAGTGTTAATGTTTTGTTAATTCAAGGTTTGTTGTGTTCTTTTTGTCTGTATTTGTGGCAGGAATATTATTATTAAGTGTATAGTTACTAGAATGTTCCTTAGTTGTATACAGGATAAAGGCCAGAAATAAATTTATGTTAAAGATTTTAAAACTGATTTTATTATTGCTTTATGTTTATTTTAACGGACTAAGTTTTGCCGAAAATTATGATGATAAAAATATTTTATTACAGCGCTTAACGGTCAAAGACGGTTTATCTCAAGGGACAATAAACGATATTTTTCAAGATAAAGAAGGCTTTCTTTGGTTCGCAACTGAGAATGGCGTTAACTTATATGATGGTTATCGTTTTAGAGTATTACCTGGACTAACAGAAAGTTTTACTAATAATGGCGTTTATAAAATCATTCAAGACAAACAATCAATTCTGTGGATGATTGCTGCGGATGGACTCATTTCCTACAACAAAAAAACAAATGAATATCAACATGTCCTTAAACATGCTCCTGAGCATAAAGACTTCTATTTAGTTGATCTTTTAGAAGACGAAGATAGTACCTTATGGATTGCTTCTAGTAAAACCCTTCTAAAGTATGTTCAGCCGACTCAAGAATATGAAACAGTTGTTGATCTATCAAAAGAACTTTTAGGCAATGATAGAATTTATCAATTAGAAAAACATGGCCATTATCTATATTTAGCAACTCGAGCAGGGATTTTTTTGGTTGATACTAATGATGGTCAATGGAAAAAACTACCGAGTATAAATGACAATAAATTAATAAAAAACAGTAAATTAGATAAAGTTTATAATATTTACATTAGTAATGATAACCAATTGTATATAGGAACTTTTGAGGGCCTTTATAAATTGGATGTTAATAATATCGAAACCTTTTTTACCAGTGATAGTTTAATCAGTAATTATGAGTTACTTGATGATAACCTCGGAAGTTATTCCTTTTATCCAAGTAAAGATTCTTTATATATAGGCAGCGCATTAGGTTTATCAAAAATAAATTTAGCTAGCGATAAAGTAGAGCACCTATTTGCTTATGCTGACGTATATGACAGCATTAATAATAATAATATTATCAATGCGATACAGATCGATTCGCAAGGTATGTTTTGGTTGGGTTCTGATACCACAGGCATCTATAAGTGGGATCCAGAACTTAGTATGGTCAAAACGATTCGCTATAAAAAATCGAATCCTAACCGGCTGTCGGACAATTTGATTTGGGCATTGGAATTGAGTAAAACTGATCCGAATCTGCTTTGGATAGGCACTCAAAACGGCTTGAATCAACTTGATTTAACTACTAATAAAGTCGAACGGTTTCTGGTTAATACTAATAGAAATGAAATTTATAGCGAAAGCTTTATTTACAGCATAAAAGAAGATAAAGCTCATAGGCTTTGGTTATATACCGAGAAAGGTATCAAACTTTTTGACACCAAAACTAAACAAAAATTGCCGCTACCTTTTTCAGATGAAACTAATAAATTTTTATCATCCAATATTTATGGAATTTATCTTGATGAAAATGATTTCTTATGGGTGTTAACCGATAAAAAATTCCGTCGTATTAATATTACTACCGGTGAAATTGATGAGTTAATTGAATTCGAAGCTATTAAACCAGAGATTAGCGGTATCCATGGTTTCTTGCCTGATAGCCAAGATATGCTGATATCATCTAATAGAAGATTTTTCTCATTTAATCCAATCACTCGAGAAATGAACACTCTGTATGAAGACCAAGGGGTGCTTGATAATGAGTTTGCCTATATTGATAGCTGGTTGATTGATAAAAATAATATCCTCTGGCTAGCGTTTACTACCAAAGGACTTATTGGTTTAGATGCAACGACTTATGAAAAAAAATATTTTTTTAATAAAAGCAACGCTCAAATTGATAACAACATATACGGTTTAATGCAAGATGCTGAGGGTGACCTTTGGTTTTCAAGTCATAATGGTATATATAGTTTAGATATAGAGACTCATTATTTACGTAATTATAATGTTAATGATGGACTAAGTGCGCGTGAATTCAATTCAGGTGCTTTTGAAAAAATCAATGACAGTATATTGGCTTATGGTTCGGTGAATGGTTTGAATATGTTTAACCCTTCAGATTTCAAAAAGAAAAAATTTGAAGGTGACTTAATTGTGCATGCCACTAACATCGATGTGCTTTCAAGAGAAGTAAAGCTGCCGTTTATTTTGAATCCTCAAGAAAAAATACAATTCAATTATGATGATGTTGGTATTCGTTTTGACTTTTCGGCATTAACTTTTCGGCAAGATGACTTGGTTTATCGTTACGAATTGTCTGGTGGGCGAAATATCATTTATCCTGAAACAACTAATAATTCCATTACTTTTGCTAATTTACCCTCTGGAGAAAATACTTTAACTGTTCAGGTTAGATCGCTAGAAACGGGTAAATATTCAGAGAAAACTAAACTTAACATTTATGTTGATTATGCTCCATGGGCTTCTCCTTTAGCTTATATTTTCTATTTTTTGTTGATATTAACTGTGTTTATTGTGTGGCTAGAGCGTAAGAAAAAAATCACGCAGCAATTAGTGGAAGCTCACGAACAAGTTAAATCAAGAGAGCAGCGTTTATCTCTAGCCTTACATGGTAGTAATAGTGCAGTTTGGGATTGGCAAGCAAACAATAATATGCTGTTTGGACAGCGGGCAGCAGAAGAATTAGGGTATAAATATTTAACGGAATCTTACAGCTTTGATCAACATATTGAGTTGATTCATGAACAAGACCGAGAGGCATTTTTACATCAGTGGACTACCTTTTTAGCAATGGCTGATCTTAATGATAACTTCTCGTGCTCATACCGTTTACGAACAGTAGATGGAGAATGGCTTTGGTATAAGGATCTTGGCAAAATTGTTGATGTAGATATTGAAGGACGGCCGATTCGCGTCACAGGATCCTATACCAATATTACGCAAACTCGAGCCGATGCTGAGCGGGCACAGTATTATGGTGAAGCGTTTAAGCAAACGAAGGATTGGGTATTAATCATTAGTGATAATTTTACACGCATTATGGTTAATGACTCACTCAAAGAAGCTTTCGGGTGGCAAGATCAAGAATTTTCATTTGATGCTGACTTGTTTGGTTTAGACGAAAAACGAATGGCTTTTTATCAGAAGCTTTTTAAATCTCTCAATGAAGATGATCATTGGCGCGGTGAAGAATTAATAAAAGCTAAATCCGGTGAAGAATATCATGTGCTATTAAATATTAACGTTAGCATGAATAAGACGACCAATACCTTACATTACGTTTGTATTTTTACCGATATTACTGCGCAAAAAGTTGCTGAAAAAGAGTTACGCTATCTGGCAAATTACGATCACTTAACTGACTTACCCAATCGAACATTACTTTTAGAGCGCATTAAGCATGGCATGGATTATTCGAAAAGAGTCAATAAATCAATTGCATTGTTTTTTATTGACTTAGATAGGTTTAAACAAGTCAATGACAGCTTAGGGCATGATTATGGTGATTTATTATTAAAGCAAATCACAAGCCGATTAAAAAAAGTATTAAGAGTAGACGACACGGTTGCCCGTTTAGGTGGCGATGAGTTTGTTATTTTATTAGAGTCATTTAAAAATAACTCACATCTTGGAAAAATAGCACAAAAAATCATTGAATTTGTCGGTCAACCTATTGATTTAAATGGTCATAAAGTCAGTGTTGGGGCAAGTATTGGTATTGCTTTATATCCCGAGGATGCCAGTAATTCAGACGAGCTGCTAAAAAATGCTGATGTCGCTATGTATCATGCAAAACAAATTGGTAGAAATACTTTTCAATTTTTCACGCCAAGAATGAATGTTGAAGCGAATCAGCGTCTTAATGCAGAGTCGAATATAAAAAATGCCCATGAACAGAATAAATTCATCAATCACTATCAACCTATAGTAGATTCGATAACAGGTAAAGCCAAAGGCGTAGAGCTACTTATGCGCTGGCAAGATGAAGATAGATTGATCATGCCAGGCGAATTTATCAGTATTGCTGAAGAAATTGGTTTGATCATTCCAATGACAGAGCGAGCGTTTGAGAGAGCTTTGATTGATCTACAAGTGTGGCGTCAATATCGTCCTGACTTTTTTCTTTCGATCAATATATCAGCCTTACATTTTTCTAAAGATTATTTAGTCAGTTATTTAACTCAAACATTGGAAAAATTTGATGTGCCGCCTTCACTATTAAAGCTTGAAGTGACTGAGAGTACTCTTATCAAAGACCCTGATACGGTTATTACTCGAATGAAAGAATTAAGCAAGTTAGGCATTGATTTAGCTTTAGATGATTTTGGCACTGGGTATTCATCATTGATTTATCTTAAAAAACTACCACTAAATGTATTGAAAATTGATCGGAGTTTTATCAAAGGAATTTCAAAAGACACTGCTGATGAAGCGATTGTTGATGCCACCTTAGTATTAGCAAAAAATTTAGGCATGAAGTGTATTGCCGAAGGTGTCGAAACCAAAGAACAATTGACATATTTAGCTCAAAGAGACTGCTTTGCGATTCAGGGCTATTTATATAGTAAACCGGTTGATTATCAGATGATCACCGAATTTTTGCGTAATGATACAGTTGAATTAACGGTGTAACTGCATTTTAAAGTTTTCATGAGGTGAACTTGAATCATCGCTTTACCAGTCTTATATAGTTATTAAGATTTTCTAGGGAACTAAAACATGACACAACATTTTGATTTTCTCGCCATTGGTGCTGGGAGTGGTGGAATTGCATCGGCAAATCGAGCAGCAAAATTAGGTAAAAAAGCGGCCGTTATCGAAGCAAAACACATAGGTGGAACATGCGTCAATGTTGGCTGTGTTCCTAAAAAGGCGATGTGGTATGCCGGCCAAATTGCCGATGCTTTACAATATGCTCCTGATTATGGTTTTCATGCCCCGTTACAAAGCTTTGACTGGTCAATATTAGTAAAAAATCGTGAAGCTTATATTGAACGTATTCATGCGGCTTATGCACGGGGATTTGCTAGTAATGAAGTTACCGTGATTAACGGCTATGCAAAATTTGTTAATAAAAATACGGTTGAAGTTAATGGTGAAAAAATCACTGCTGATCATATTGTAATTGCCACAGGTGGCAGACCGAGTATACCGACTATTCCAGGTGCGGAGCATGGCATAGACTCTGATGGTTTTTTTGCTCTTACCGCTCGTCCTGATTCAGTTGCTGTTGTTGGTGCTGGTTATATTGCAGTCGAACTTGCTGGCGTTTTAAAAGCTTTAGGAAGCGATGCACATTTATTAGTGAGAAAAGAAAAGCCGCTGCGTGGCTTTGATGAAATGTTATCAGATACCCTAGTTGAGCAGATGGCTAAACATGGCCCTGCGCTCCACACTCATAGCGTGCCAAGCTCCGTTGAAAAACACGCTGATGGCAAGTTAACCGTTCATCTTGAAAATGGCAGCAGTGTTGGCCCAGTTGATACCTTGATTTGGGCTATCGGCCGCGAGCCAGCAACTGATAATATTAATATTGAAGCGACAGGTATTGAATTAGACGAACGCGGATTTATTCCAACAGATAAATACCAAAACACAAACGTAGCAGGTATTTATGCCGTAGGAGATAACACAGGTAGAGCGCAACTGACCCCCGTTGCTGTTGCAGCAGGACGACGCTTATGTGAACGTTTATTTAATAATAAACCGTATGAGCATTGGGATTACTCGAATATTGCTACCGTCGTATTTAGT
>DAINNQ010000169.1:0-5998 GCA_036735825.1 Alteromonadaceae bacterium
GTATAGAACTATGTATCCTCTATAAGTCAATTGCGAAAAGGTAAATCCATCACAGTTTTTATCGTTACCTGGGTTAGATGGGCTTTATAATTAATTGATATTTTCATGGTTTTAGCGAGACTTTAACAGCTAGGTAAACATGGAAAGAGGGGGGAGTTTTAAAGAACTATGTTTGATTAGTTCCTAATAATCTGATTTACCTTTCAATTAACCCTAATAAAGCAATAAAAATTAGACGGACTAAAGGATAACCAGTAAATTTTAGACATAGGTGCATAGAGTTAGTTTTTTTCAGTGTTAGACAGCTATTGGGCTTTTCACTAAAGGTTTATAACTTCATTCCTCTATTTATTTTGCCTCATCATTCCCAACTGTATGAGCTATATGCTGATTTATCAGAACGGATGATGACGGTAATTAGTCGCTATTGTGATAACCAACATATTTACTCTATTGATGAGTCCTTCTTATACTTTGATAATTTTCACAAGGCGATTAACAATTGGTATGACTATGGTCACCAAATACGCAAAGCTATATGGAAAGAAACTCGTTTACCTGTAGGAGTCGGTTTTGGTATCACCGCAACCTTAGCAAAGGCGGCTAATCACGCCTCTAAAAAACTAGACGGGTTTGATGGCGTTGCTGTTATTGACACAATAGAAAGTGCTACCCCGATTTTACAACGGATGAATACGTCAGACGTATGGGGAATTGGTGGTCGAATAACTAAAAAACTTGCCATACAAAATATTCATACCGCATTTGATTTAGCCAAACAAAACCCCAAAAGTATGCAAAAACAATTTAGTGTTGTGACTGAACGTACGGTAAATGAATTAAATGGCATCAGCTGTTTATCATGGGATGAGGTTAAAGAACCTAAAAAAGAGATATTCTCAACCCGTAGTTTTGGGCAACGAATAAGTGATTACAACCTGCTTTATGCCGCTTTATCTAGCCATGCCACCATTGTTGCCAAAAAACTTCGTCAACAATCATCACAAGTTAAAAAGCTGATGGTGTTTGCGTCAAATTCACCACATGATGACTATTATTATAAGCAAGCTATCGTTTACCCATTTGCAATACCTACCGACAATACCAGCCAACTAGCACAAGCCGTTTCATTGGTTTTACCGCAAATATATCAATCAGGAGTTAGTTTTTATCGCTGTGGGGTTGGGGCTATAGAGTTGGTCAGTAAAAAATTCCAGCAAGGTGACTTGTTCAGCATTGATAATAGTGCTCCCGCACTAATGAAATGCTTTGATACCATTAACAAACGTTATGGTGCAGGCAGCATAACTGTTGCCAGTGCCGGACAAACAGAAAAGTGGAACATGAAACGCAATTTTCTCAGCCCACAATTCACCACTAATTGGCAGCACATCCCAAAAATAAAGTGCTAAATAAAGTTGTTAAAATCAAAAAATACGAGTAGAAAAAACAACTCTCTGTGAATCATTAATATCAGCAAATATTAAAAAAGGCTCTTATCTGCGGTAGATTTAGCGCTACATTTAATAGCTGAGTGACAAACCTTATACCAGCTCAATAATTAACAAGGTAATCAATAGCTCCATTGATAAATGTTTTGTTAAAGCGGCTGATACGGTTTCTTAACAGAAAAAGTTAATCTCCGTGTGGTTGAAAATGCGCTTTAGTCTTCTATAAGCATGCTATTTAGGACGTATTGATCTTTGCTGTACAGTTTTGCAGCGTTATATTTAATGTTTGTAAAGGCTGAACTTATGTAACGGGGTGGTTACAATTGTTCCCCATAAATAAGTGAAAACGCCGTAGACATATCAAATAGACGCTGTCCTTCGGATATGTTCAAGCGCCCTAATTAGTAAAATATTTTCCAATATATTGATTAAAATGAAAGGTAAACTATGCTTTTTATTGGATGATAATTAATTAAGACTTCTTCTTATGAGTAAGATTGATAAACAAAAACGGAAATTTTTAAAAGTTGCATCAGCAGGTGCTGCAATGTCTTTTACTACGCTAAAGGCGCCATATGTATTCGCAAGAAACAAAACCGTTTTAAGAATATTAGGTACTCATGTCACCCTCCAAGAAGAATTAAGACAAAAAGCAATGGATGATTTAGGGATAGAACTGATATTTGAGCCTAAAGGGAGTGCAGCTGTTTTACAAAAAGCCTCAATCTCTCCTCAATCATTTGACTTGTATGAACAATGGTCAAATAGCATTAATGTGCTTTGGCGTTCAGGCGCTATTCAAGCCATTGATAAAAAACGTTTAACTTACTGGGGTGAAATTAATGATCTAACTAAAACGGGTAGGTTAACCTCTGATGCAAACTTGGGCGCTGGTGATGCACCTTTTAAGTTATTACATGTTCAAGATGATCAAACACTTGGCAGTAATCATACAGACAATCTAAGTTTTCTTCCATATGTACATAATGTTGACTCATTTGGTTATAACACCAATGTGATTAAGCAAGGAATTCCATACGAAACAGAAAGTTGGGGTTGGTTACTTGATGAAAAACACAAAGGAAAAGTTGCAATAGTAAATGCGCCAACTATCGGATTATTTGATCTAGCACTAGCTGCTCAGGCTAAAGGATTAATGACGTTTAATGATATTGGCGCCATAACAAAAGTAGAATTAGACCAGCTGTTCACTTTCATGATTGAGTTAAAACAAAACAAGCATTTTAGTGGTTTTTGGACTTCAGTGCCAGAATCAGTCAATTTTATGAGCTCCAATCGTGTTGTTATTCAAAGTATGTTTTCACCTGCTGTATCTGCGCTTAATGGCCAAAACATTCCCGTCACTTATGCTGCACCTAAAGAAGGATATCGCGGTTGGCATGGCGTGATGTGTCTATCAAGTTCAACTCATGGACGAGTTAAAGATGCCGCGTATGATTATATGAATTGGTGGCTTTCTGGTTGGCCAGGTGCTTTTATTGCAAGACAAGGTTATTACATTAGTAATCCACAAAGAACAGCTAAATATCTCTCAAATGAAGAATGGGATTATTGGTATGAGGGTAAAGCTGCGGCAATAGATTTAAAGGGTACCGATAACAAAATCTCTGTTAAAAAAGGGGAACAACGAACGGGTGGTAGTTACATTAAGCGTTTTAGTAATGTCGCTGTTTGGAATACAGTAATGCCCACTTATGATTACAGCTTACAAAAGTGGTACGAACTGATTAATGCATAGGGCTTTATACATTAATGTTTAAAAGTTTAAAGTATCAATTATCACTAACTCTCCTCGTGTTTTTTGGTGTGTTTTTAGTACAGAGCTATATTTCAACCAACAGTTACAATGCATTGCTGGAGGGATTGAAACAAACTGAAAAAATTTCACTTGAGGTGGTAAATGTTAAATCACTTGAACAGCAGGTAATTGATTTACAACGTAACGTATTATTATACCGTGAAACTGAAAGCCAATCAGTTGTCACACGTATTAAGACAATCACTAGCAATGCTGATAAGGGTATTGCAAAATTAACCACCTATGCCACTAGTAATAAAAATGCTGAAACCTATTTAAACCTCATAAATAATATGCAAACACATCTTAGTGATTATCAAAATCACTTTGTTGAGGTTCAACAACTAAGTACTCGAAGAGCAGCTCTGTTTAATAACCAATCACTACAATATATAAAAAACATTAAAGTAAACATTGAGAGCTTATTAAACGATGGTGAAAATAGCAAAATTAGCAATAATTACATTAGTTTATTTAATGACATAGGAGAATTAGAATATTTAAATTACCAATATTATATGTCAAAAGACGCTAGTTTGATTACTCATTATCAAGATAAGCTATCAATTATTGAGCAACAGCTTAAGCAATTAGGTAATAGTGAACTCATCTCTGTAGTCCAAAAATTAAGAATTGCTTCCTTTCAACTAGTACAACTGACACGAAATTACACTTATTTAGTTAACGTGGTAATGTCAGGCTCGACAAATGAATTTTTTTATCTTGCAGGTAAACTCAGTGAATTAGTCTTAAGTGATTTAAAAGAAAGCAGTGATAGACTTAATACTCAATCAGAACAAACTATTAGGTATAATAATTACTTGTTTATTTTAGGTTTTATTATACTTAGCATACTAGTTATTCTTGTTTTAGTAAGACTTATTTTACCCATTGAAAAACTGACCAAAATATTTCAATCTCTTGCATCAAATCTACCTATTACTGACTCACTAAATGTTAACCGTAATGATGAAGTAGGAAAGTTATATTCAGCTGCAGAAGCATTTAATAATAAAAATGTGTTAACGGAGCAATTATTATCAAACGCACAAGAATTAAATCAGCGTCTGTTTGAAACAAATGAACGTGCAAATCAGGCAACAAAGTCGAAAAGTATATTTCTAGCCAATATGAGCCATGAAATTAGAACACCGATGAATGGTATTGTGGGTATGCTCGACTTATTAAAAAGAACAGAATTACAAGAAGAACAAAAAGAATACGTTGATAAAGTTCGCGCTTCAGGGGATATATTGATGAGTGTTATTAATGACATTCTCGATTTTTCTAAAATTGAAGCGGGTAAATTATCGCTTGAAAACATCAGTTTTTCGCCCACTGAAATAATTGAAAACATTATTGATGCGATTACTATAAAAGCGAATGAAAAAAACTTAAATGTACACTGTTCTTTCAAGTCAGAAATACCTGATCAGATGATAGGCGACCCCGTTAGGTTAAGTCAGATTTTACTTAACCTTGCAAATAACGCAGTTAAATTTACTCAACATGGCAATATTGGCTTTACCGTTTCAAACGTTCAAATATCTAATCGTCAGCTATTAAGTATTTGTGTATCCGATACCGGTATTGGTATACCAAAAAATAAAGTAGAAAAAATATTTGAAGACTTTACTCAAGCAGAAGATGACACTACTAGAACGTTTGGGGGCACAGGTCTAGGATTAAGTATAGCCAAGCAGTTAACACATTTAATGAACGGCCAATTATCAGTAACCTCTGTTGAAGGCAAAGGAAGCTCTTTTACAATAGAAATACCTATCCAAGAAGGTACAATTAAGGGAAAAACGGTTAGTCAACAGTGTACTAAATTTGATCAATTGATTGTATGCCATTTAGATGATGATACTTTTTTTGACGATACCTACTTAACTACAATAAGCCAAAAAGTTATCGTAAAAAACAACTTAAGCACTATTCAATTACTAACAGAAGCTTATATAAAGCAGAATAACGGTAATAACAAACGCTTTGCGGTCATATTCACCACTAAAGATAAATTAAGCGACACTAATTTACATTTCATCAAACAACTTTCAAATACTCTTCCTAATATAGGAATAATCACTGATACAGAGCCTAAAAAGCATTTCAATCATATATCCAGTATATGGCCGAACCGTGTTATTCATCAACCAATAACACCAAGTAAACTTAAGAAGCTTTTCATTGAAAAGAAAGGCAAAAATCAAAGTCAGACAAAATCAAATACAACTAAACCGCTACCTCAATATAATGCTCATATATTACTAGTTGAAGACAATGCTATTAATCAGGCTGTGGCAGGGAAAATTTTAAAAAGTTTTGGTGTGAGTTTTGAAATTGCAGAAGATGGCGAACAAGCAGTGAGTAAAATAAGCAATAGCGCAGCTTACGATTTTATATTTATGGATATACAAATGCCAATAATGGATGGATATGAAGCTACCCGAATAATTAGAAATAAAGGGTATGATGAATTACTCATATGTGGCTTATCTGCCAATGCAATGCGCACTGATATTGATGCTGGCTTAGCTGCGGGAATGAATGATTATATAACTAAACCCTTAAAAATATCAGCTATTGCTAACATATTAGAAAAACATATTGGTCATTTGAAAATCGAAGAAATTGCATCTGATAATGACTCGCAAACCGATTAGCGCTGATCTTGCACGCGATGCAGACTTAATTCCTCAAGTGCAACAACACGCCTATATTTTAT
>DAINNQ010000170.1:0-5995 GCA_036735825.1 Alteromonadaceae bacterium
TGTTTCTGGAACATGTAAACTCACCACGTCAGACTCTTGTAAAAGTGAGGTTAGCGTTGGAGCTTGGCTAGCATTTCCTAAAGGTAATTTGGTTTCAATATCATAAAAACGTACTTTCATACCGAGAGTTTCAGCTAAAATACCTAATTGCATGCCAATGTGACCATAACCGATAATACCCAGTGTTTTACCACGAGCTTCTACTGAACCTACGGCAGACTTATTCCAAATACCACGATGTGCTTGAGCACTTTTTTCTGGAATACCGCGAAGCAATAATAACAGCTCGCCAATAACTAATTCAGCCACAGAGCGTGTATTAGAAAAAGGCGCGTTAAACACGGGAATACCACGTTTTTGTGCTGATTTAATATCAACTTGGTTAGTACCTATACAAAAGCAACCAATGGCAACAAGTTTTTTAGCATGACTCAATACTTCGTCAGTTAACATAGTACGAGAGCGAATGCCGATGAAATGTGCAGAGGCAATTTTCTCAATTAACACATCTTCAGCTAATGATGCTTTATGATATTCTATATTGCTATAGCCTTGAGATTTAAGCTCTTCAAGTGCACTTTGATGAACACCTTCTAATAATAAAATCTTAATCTTTTCTTTTGCTAATGATTTATTGCTCATGATCGTCAATTGCTCTCGATAATATAATAGTGTTTAGATGGCTAGATACCCAAAATCACTGATAAACTACCATATAGTGTATAAACTCTAAAGTGTTATTTTATTATTTTTGCGCCGTCAGCGGTACCTAAGATTAATACGTCAGCGCCACGTGCAGCAAAGAGTCCATTGGTGACAACGCCTACCAAGGCATTAATTGACGCTTCGAGTGCTTTAGGATCAATTATGTCTAAGTTATGCACATCGAGAATGACGTTGCCATTATCTGTAATAACACCTTGTCGATAAACAGGGTCACCACCTAGCTTGACTAATTCTCTAGCAACATAACTGCGAGCCATTGGGATCACTTCAACGGGCAAAGGGAATTTTCCTAACACAGGCACTTGTTTGCTTTCATCACAAATACAAACAAAAGTTTTAGCAACGGCTGCTACTATTTTTTCACGTGTCAGTGCCGCTCCGCCACCTTTGATCATATGCATGTGCTTGGTAATTTCGTCAGCACCATCTACATAGACATCAATTTCACTCACGCTATTTAGATCGAACACTTCAATGCCTAGTGCTTTTAAACGTTTGGTTGACTCTTCAGAGCTTGAAACTGCTCCTTCAATATCATTTTTAATACTCGCAAGTGCATCAATAAAATGATTTACCGTTGAGCCTGTGCCGACACCGACAATTGAGTCTTTTTGAACAAAATCAAGGGCTTTTATTGCTGCCGCTTTTTTCATTTCATCTTGAGTCATTTTTCTAACCTAAAATAGCTGGACGTTTTGCGTGCATTATATCAGCCAATATCGTGTGAATATATCCACAAAAAAGAATAACGTTAAAAAAACTGGAAGTGCTTTGTTGGTGTGAAAATTTCTGGGATCGGAATGTCCCATGATGCCGTGGGAAGTTGATCGACCAATTGACAATCATGTGCTAAACCAATCGGGTAAGGTTTGTTCATTTTTTCTCTATTTTGATACCAAGCCGCTAATGTTCTGTCGTAATATCCGCCGCCCATGCCTAATCGCTCACCTTGTTTATCAAAACCCACCAGAGGTGTGAAGATGATATCAAGATCAGAAAGAGGAATAACCTCTTTAACATTTAATTTGGGTTCTAAAATACCATAACGATTCGTGATCATTTCACTATGTTCATGAAAGCGTATAAATAATAAATTGCCTTGACTAAAAGGGTGGATAACCGGCAAGTATGTCTTGATGTTATTGCGCCAGCACCAATCTATAAATGGCTTAAGATCTAATTCGCCATCATTTGCTATATATAGGGCGATATTTTTAGCTGAATTGATTCTTGGTGATTGGCGTAATAGTTGGATTATTGTTTGAGAGCATTGCGCTTGAAAGTGTGCAGACAATGAATTTCGCTGGTTGCGTAATTGACTTCTTAATTCTGAACGTAGTGTGTGTATTTGTTTTTGTCGTTGAGATTCAACGGAGAAAGAATCATTCATATGAGTCATTCATCAAAGTGTATGAAGTACAAAAAGAAACGGTGAATATTGCTATTCACCGTTCATATTAATTAAGCAGTGACTGCTGATGAAGTCGTTACTTTTTCTTTTTCTTCTTCTTCAGCTAGGTTTTCCCAAAATCGAGACTTTAAGCTTAATAGTAAAATCACAATACCAATACCGATACTAAATAAACTGATTTGAATATAAAGTGACGGCATTTGATCAACTTGGTTAGGATCAAAATTACCAGCAAGTAATCCTGAGATAATATTACCAATAGAATAGGTTAATACAAATACCCCCATCATTTGACCTGCGAAACGGCGAGGAGATAATTTACTTACCGCACTAAGCGCTACAGGGCTTAAACATAATTCACCTACCGTGTGTAAGAAATAGGTAGCGACTAACCAGTATGGGGCTACTTTCATGCCTGAAGCGGCATATTGCGCAGCAAAAAACATCACGATAAAGCCCGATGCCATGATCATTAAACCAATAGCACATTTAATACCGTAAGAAGGGCTGACTAAGCGTTGACCTAGCTTGATCCAAAATGCAGCAAAAAATGGTGATAAAAGTACAATAAACATTGAGTTAGAAAATTGGAACCAACCCGTTGGTATTTCAAAACTACCTATCATGCGGTCGGTGTAATCACGCGCAAATAAGTTTAACGATGAACCTGCTTGTTCAAAACCAGACCAGAAACAAGCTGAAGCAATACATACTAGTAGCAATGCCCCTAAACGTTTTTTCTCGTTTTTAGTTAAATTACCTTTAAAATAAATGGCGGCATAATAAGCGATAAATATAAGGGTAAAAGTTATCGCGGTGTTTTGTGCAACCGTTACAGGGTCAATCACTATTTGACCAGTAAGGGCTAAAAAGGTGATCAGTGCGATGATTGCTAAAACTGAATAAATAATCGTCCAGCTGATTTTTTTACTTTTATCTGATAATGGCGACTCAGGAGCTGAACCTACACCTTCTAAATTCTTGGTAGTCAAACGGTATTGAACTAAACCTGCTGCCATACCAACCGCTGCAGCGCCGAAGGCAACATGCCAACCAAATTCAGTTTGTAAATATCCACAAATTAAATATCCAATGAAAGATCCTAAGTTGATACCCATATAATAAATGGCATAACCACTGTCACGGCGAGCGTCTTTATCTGAGTATAATTGGCCAACCATAGCGCCAATATTTGGTTTAAGTAAGCCTGTTCCTAAAACCACTAACACTAAACCAATAAAGAATGTTTTGTCATTTGGGATCGCTAAAACAATATGACCGCACATAATGATAATTGCGCCATACCATACGGCTTTTTGCCCTCCAATTAAGCGGTCAGATATCCAGCCGCCTGGGAGCCCCATAAAATAAACACTACCGGTATACAAACCATAGATTGCTGCGGCAGAAGCAACGGTTAATGCTAAGCCTCCTTCTTGCAGTGTTGCTGTCATGAATAAAACTAACAGCATTCGCATGCCGTAATAACTCATGCGCTCCCACATTTCAGTAAAAAATAATGTTTTGAGACCTTCGGGATGACCAAAAAATGAAGTGTCTGTATTTGTTGTCATAAATAATTTCCTTGCTAATAACGCGTAGGTAATGTTGATAATTATTGTTTTTTTAGTTTTGAGAAAAATAAGAGTTTGCTCAAATCTGTACGCGAATTTTTAATAAATCAGCGGCTGTTATACCTTTGTAAACTAATAATCGCAAGTAGAGTTGATGTTTCTTGTTTTGCGTTTATCCATGAAAGAGGCTACAAATCTTGCCACAAACAATAGAGTTCACATGAAAATTTTGTATATTAAATGTTAATAAATATAATATTTTCTTTATATTAAGCTGGTTTTTGTTGTCAAAAAGGTTGTAACATTACTTATTAATATGCGTCGATAATATGAGTTATTTAAAAAATGGTAAATAAAATTAAAAAAGCAGTCATTCCTGTAGCGGGTCTGGGGACAAGAATGTTACCGGCAACCAAAGCAATCCCTAAAGAAATGTTACCTATAGTCGACAAACCATTGATTCAATATATCGTCAATGAATGTATCGATGCAGGTATCAAAGAAATTGTTTTAGTGACGCATTCTTCGAAAAATGCCATTGAAAATCATTTTGATAAATCGTTTGAATTAGAAACAACGTTAGAAAAACGGGTAAAACGACAGTTATTAGCTGAAATTCAAGCCATTTGCCCAAAAGGGATCACTATATTGCATGTGCGTCAAGGTGAGGCAAAAGGGTTAGGTCATGCGGTACTAAAAGCTCGGCCTATCATCGGTAATGAGCCATTTGTTGTGGTATTACCTGATGTGATTTTAGATGATTCTACCGCTAATTTAAAAACAGAAAACTTGTCAGCGATGTTGAAACGTTTTGATGAAACAGGTTTTAGTCAAATTATGGTTGAACCTGTGCCAATGGAAAACGTCAGTAATTATGGTGTCGCTGATTGTGAAGGGCATGAGCTTGCTGCAGGTGAATCAAAGGTGATGACTGCTGTTATTGAAAAACCTGCGGTGGAAGAAGCACCTTCTAACTTAGCGGTTGTAGGTCGCTATGTCTTATCTGCACCTATTTGGGAAATGCTTGAGTTTACACCTCCTGGAGCCGGTGATGAAATTCAATTAACTGATGCTATCGCGAGTTTAATGAAAGTGGAAACGGTTGAAGCGTTTCACATGACAGGAAAATCACACGATTGCGGTTCTAAATTGGGTTATATGAAAGCAAATGTTGAGTATGGTCTTCGTCATCCTGAATTAGCCGATGAGTTTAAAGAGTATTTACAAGCATTGTTAAAGGAATAACTTAAGGTTTACCTTTAGAGTAATTGGATTTAGTTAAAGGGATGTATAGATGGCATCAAGTATTGAAGATATCTGCCAATTAGCAGAAAAAGTCAAGCAGCGATCAATTGTCGACTTATTTGCTGATCAGCACCGTGCTGATAAATTGTCGATTTCAATGGGTGGGATCTTCTTAGATTATTCAAAACAAAATGTTATCGAAGCTGAAATAACAGCATTATGTGATTGGGCAAGAGCAAATCAATTGTCTTCACACATCACGGATATGTTCAGTGGCAAGAAAATTAATCATACTGAAAATAGAGCGGTTCTTCATACCGTTCTTCGGGCACCAACGGCTATTAAACATCAGGTTTTACAAACAGAAACTGATGAAGTGCTCAATACCGAACAGAAAATGGCTGAAATTGTTGATGATATATCAACGGGAAAAAGGCTTTCAGCATCAGGTGAGAAATTTACTGATGTATTGGCTATCGGTATAGGTGGTTCATATTACGGCGTTAAAGTTGCTCTCGCCGCATTAAAGCCATATCACTGTACTGGGCTTAATGTTCATGTTCTGGCAAATGTTGATGGTGTTGCTGTTGATGAAAAAATTCAGGCTCTACCTGCTGCAACCACTTTAGTGGTTGTAATCTCGAAAACATTTAGTACCCAAGAAACCTTACTCAATGCTCAGGCTATTAAAGCGTGGATGTTGGCTCAATCTTCTCATAACGATATTATCGAAAAGCAGTGGTTTGCTGTTAGCACTAATTTAAAAGCCGTTACTGAGTTTGGTTTATCAAAAAGCAATATTCTCCCTATGTGGGATTGGGTTGGCGGACGATTTTCATTATGGTCTGCGGTGGGTTTACCTTTAGCCTTGGCGATAGGTAACGAGGGCTTTGCCCAGCTAAAATCTGGTGCATATCAAATGGATGAGCATTTTCAACATGCTCCTTTTGAACAAAATATACCAGTGATGATGGCATTGCTAGGGATATGGAATCGCAATGGTTTAGGGTATCCAAGTATTGCTATTTTACCTTATGAC
>DAINNQ010000171.1:0-5993 GCA_036735825.1 Alteromonadaceae bacterium
ATCGAAACGTCATAAACACCTGCTGCTCGTGCCGAATCCATTACTTTAATTAAAATGTCTGTGGTTGCTTTTTTATCCGCTTGAATAACAACAGTACCCTGTGGATTTTCTGCTTTTAAGCGCTCAATGTTAGCTTGCACAGCACGCACATCAACGCGGCGTTTGTTTATCCAAATTTCGCCTTGGTCACTGATCGCAACTAAAATATTAGCGCGCTCTTTTTTAACCGCTGTTGCCGCTTCTGGGCGATTAACTTCAATGCCCGCTTCTTTAACAAATGAGGCGGTAACAATGAAGAAAATTAACAAAATAAAGACAACATCTAACATAGGTGTCATGTTAATTTCTTCCGCTTCTTCTTGCTCTTGTAACACTTTTGCCAATTGAGAACGCATGTTCTTAATCCTTTTAAATTTTCGCTTTATCTAAAATTGCTAAAGCAATTATTAATAAATTTTTAACCTGACTAATGAGCCAGAGGAAGACTGTCTTCCATCTGCTCTGTTCTACGCTTAGTTTTTCGTTGTAACCAAGTCACAATAAAGACACCAGAAAGTGAGCCAACCATGCCTGCCATTGTTGGAATAGTTGCTCTTGAAACACCTGATGCCATTGAACGTGCATTACCACTGCCCGAAACAGCCATCACGTCAAACACTTCAATCATGCCTGTTACTGTGCCTAACAAACCAAGCAACGGGCATAACACCACTAAACTTTGGATCAGTGCAACGTTATGGTTAAGCATTTCAGTAATACGTGAAATTTGCGCATCTCTAATATGTTCAGCATTCCATGAATGACGTTCTGAGCGAGCAAACCATTGCGTTTCTATTTGCTTTTTGACTTGTTGATAACCGCGTAAAAAGAAATAAAGACGCTCAAAAATAAGCAACCACATTAAACAAATAACACCTGCGATGACGGTCAGCACCTGACCGCCGGTATCTAGGAATTCACGGATGCTATTCATCAATTCGATGAATAAAACCATCAGTTACGCTCCTTGTTGCGCTAAGTTAGCTGTTGATTCTTGTGAAGCGCTTTGTGCTGATTGCGATGTTGAGCTAGCACCTTCTAAGCTTTCGGCTCTTTCAGCAATAAGACCTGCACTTTGTTGCTGTAAGATATTAATAATGCCGCGGCTGCGAGTGTTTAATAGGGTTGAAATAAATACCATAGGTATTGCCACCACTAAACCAAGTACGGTTGTTACTAACGCTTGTGAAATACCGCCAGCCATCAATTTAGGGTCACCTGTACCAAACAAGGTAATTGCTTGGAAGGTGTTGATCATCCCGGTAACGGTTCCTAATAAACCAATTAATGGCGCCACCACTGAAATGATTTTGATTAAGGTTAAACGGCTCGTTAATACTGGCACTTCTTTAAGAATACGTTCAGATAGTTTTAGCTCTAACGTTTCTAAATCTGCATTAGCATTGTTATCTTTCACCAATAATACGCGTCCTAGCGGGTTATCTTGTGAAGCAACGCTTGATTTAAGCTGACGATTTACTTTGCTGCCGACTAAGAACAAGGTAATAAAACGCTCTATCGCAATTAGTAAACCAACTAAACCTATCGCTAAAATTACATAGCCTACAGCCCCGCCTTGCTCAACTTGCTCTTGCGTATTAGGTGCTTGAATTAATAAACCTAAAATTGAACCACCTGTTGGGTCTAGTGCAAATGGCACGACATCACCAGAGCTTTTTGATAAGGTTTGTACGCTCGATAAATAACGACCTGAAGGTTGACGAACCAGCTCAGCAATTGAGCCTGTTTCATCGATATATTCTAAATATTTATCTTGAGATACGAGGTTAAAGCCACCAACCCGAATGATGTCAGTTTGTGCTTTAGCACCATTTGCCGCGACAATTTCACGGGTAAATTGGTGAACTTTGCCTGATTCGGTCATTTCACGTTGTAGTTCAAACCATAAACGTTCAATTTCTTCAATTGACGCCAGTTTTGACGTTGAGCCCATGCTTTGTGCAAATTCATCTAAAAATTCACCGCGCCCTGGAATTTGTGCCGATACAACCGATGTTTGAAATTTACTTTGAGTGTCGCCAGCCACTTGCTGTAACACACCAAAAAGCTCTTTAAGCTCGCCCATGCGTTTATTTAATGCTTCAGTGCTATTGGCAATATCCACTTCATTAGTTTGAAAAGCGCTTTCTAACTGACTACTTAGTGCTAACGCTTGATCACGAGTTTGCTTGGCTTCGGTCAACAATTGTTCTTGCTGATCTTTACGCGCAATAAATTCACTTTCACGCTCTTTATTTTGTTGGCTTTGCGCTATTTGACCTTGTTTTAATTGCGATAATAGCTCATCGAGGTTGCTTGCTTGTTGTGCGTAAACACTCGAAATAAGGGTCACTGACATTAAAGTAGCAAGTGAAAATAATTGGGTTAATCGTTTCATGAGGGTTATCCTACTTATTCTGCAGAGTTTTGAGCAACGGGAACAACAATTAAGTCTGGTGCTAATTGTTTACGAGCAATGCGTAGTGCTTTGTTAATATCGCTTCGATATTCGTCATCAAGCGTTAACCAAGATTGGCTTTTTTGATCCCAAACGCCCATCGCCTTTCCATCACGCGAACGGTAAACCAAACTCACTCGACCTACGCGTAAAAAATCAACATCTAATTGCTGACCATTCACTTCTTGTAATCCGGTATAGGCTTCAATAGTGCGACCATAATCCACTTCCACCTGATAAGCTTCTAATACGCGGCGAAATTTTTCGGCAACCGACACATCAGCGCGCGTTAACATGGCATTTAAACTTGCTAAACGTTTGCTACGTTCTTCTGCTAGAAATGGCACATCGAGTGAAACAAAACTTTCTAACGTTTCGATCATGCGAGCCATTAACGGAGAAACCTGACGTTCAATAATGCTCACTTGCTCCATTGACGTAGCAAGTTGTTGTAATTCAAGTAATTGATTATCTATTTGTGCTTGCATTTGTTTGTTATAAACATTCAAGCCATCAACTTCTTTATTCACTGTTTTAAACTGTTGAAGTTTGCTCTGAATTTGGTCATTGATTTGATCAACACGCTGCTGAGATTGATTAGCCGATTGAGTAATTTTTTTCCCAGCAGTGACCACTTTATTTAAATCTGCCGATTGTGCACAGTATCCAGAAAATGACAAAGCAGCGGCACTCATTAAAATGCTCGCTTGCGCCAGTTTAGACAATTTCATATGTAAACCTTAACTATGGTTAGTGCTGCTTTACGCAGTAAACTAATAACAAGTTGAACAAAATGTTAAACCGCTATTAGCATGTTAATTTGATTAGTAAGGATTTTAATGAGTGAATGTGACAGTTAGGTTTCACTAATATTGCAACTTTATTAAATGACAAAAAAGTGAACTTTTTCTTACAGTTATGTATGAACAACAGGTGTTATCGAAAGACAAATATCGTTTTACTATAAAGGGTGAGTATGTCATTTTTGTTTAACTTTCATGACAAGCGCGATTATTTTTCAATAATATATTGTTGAAGAAGTATTGATAAATCTATACCTAATATTGGCGTGATTGTTCTTGAACTGCACGAAGTTGTTAAAAAGAGGCCTTTAGCAGCCTCTTATTAGGGTTAAAAATAAGTCTTTGCGATTGTGTTATGAACATTATTTATTTCTAATTGCATATCATCAATAAATTCATGTAATTTGTCTTGATCCAACTTGTTGGGTTCACTCATTTTCAGTTGTGATTTTATTTTCTGTAGTTGTGCCACACCACTTTGACCTTTAGGTAAAGCCTCTAAACAATATTCTACTTGGTGTAAGGTATGGCTAAGTGATCGTGGAAATTTTTCTTCTTGTAGTAAAAAGCGCAGCACATCGGGTCGTTTAATACGAATACGCATTTGGCGACGATACATTTGATAAGCAGACAGGGTTTTCAAAACACTCATCCATTGAATATTTTCAAAAGGTGATTGATCCTCTTCCACATCGGGTAATAAAGTCGCAGTACGCACATCAATAATTCGCGTTGTCATGTCAGCTCGTTCGAGGTTTCGACCTAACTTCAAAAACTCATATCCTTCATCATGAGTCATTGTGCCCGCTAAAATTCCCGTTATAGCCTGATTTGCTACAATAATTTTATTCAAATAGTCGTAACGATAACGTCTATTTAATGCTTGTGACTGTTGTTCTTTCGCGAGCAAGTAAACAGAGTTAATTTTCTCCCATGCTTCGCGAGGGATAATTTCTCGAATGGTGCGAGCATTTTCTCTAGCACTATATAAAGAACTAATGATTGAGCTTGGGTTCTTCACATCAGCAACAATATAATTAACAACACTCGCTTCATCTGCGTGTTGATAATGTTCATCAAAATCAGTTCTTGATGAGACGATATCAACAATAGGCTCCCAGCCTAAACGAATACTTTTTGGTAAATCTAATAATAAATTAGAATTTACATTCACTAGTCGAGCAGTATTTTCTGCACGCTCTAAATATCGACCTAGCCAATAAATGTTATTGGCAACTCTTGATAACATACTCATAAAGACTCCATATCCACTATCCATGTATCTTTACTACCACCACCTTGCGATGAGTTCACTACTATCGACCCTTTGGTTAACGCAACGCGAGTTAGTCCACCCTTGGTTACTTTAATATCTTTACCGCTCAGGATAAAAGGACGTAAATCAAGGTGTCTTGGCTCTACGTTATTGCCGACTAGAGTTGGTGCAGTTGATAAAATAACCATAGGTTGAGCGATGTAATTTCTTGGGTTTTCAGCAATCAGTTGTCTAAATTCCTCATGCTCTTTAGCTGTTGCATGTGGCCCAATCAACATACCATAGCCACCTGACTCATTAGCCGGTTTTACGACTAATTTTTCTATGTTTTTCAAGACATAATCAAGATCATCTTCATTAATACATTTATAAGTAGGTACATTCGCTAAAATAGCATCTTCACCTAGGTAATATTTAATGATTTCGGGAACAAAGGCATAAACAACTTTGTCGTCTGCAACTCCTGAACCAGGAGCATTGGCTAAAGCGACATTACCAGCCTTCCATGCACGCATTAAACCTGGTACACCTAAAGTAGAATCTGGATTAAATACTTCAGGGTCAATAAACAAATCATCAATTCGTCGATAAATTACATCAACACGAGATAGGCCATTAATGGTTCGCATAAAAACACAATCATTTTCATCCACCACTAAGTCATCACCTATCACTAATTCTGCTCCCATTTGCTGAGCAAGATAAGCATGTTCGAAATACGCTGAGTTATAGATACCTGGTGTGAGTACAACTATTTCTGGCTCGTCGATATCTCGCGGAGACAATTGTTCTAACATATCATATAAGTCAGAAGCGTAATCATCTACAGGTAAAATATTGTATTTATCAAACATTTCAGGAAAAACGCGTTTCATTACTTGGCGGTTTTCTAACATGTAAGACACCCCCGAAGGCACGCGTAAATTATCTTCTAGTACGTAAACCTTGCCGTCGTTATCTCGCACTAAATCTGAACCACAAATGTGTGCCCAAACTCCTAAAGGTGGTGTAAATCCTCGGCATTGTGGAAGGAAGTTTTTAGATTTATCCAAAAGGTGAGCAGGAAAAACGCCGTCTTTTATAATGCTTTGTTCGTTATAGAGATCATTAATAAATAGATTGAGTGCTTTAACTCTTTGCTTCAACCCAACCTCTACTTCTTGCCATTCCTTTTTATCGATCAGCCTTGGAATAATATCAAATGGCCAAGCGCGATCTATCGAGCCTTCGCCATCATTATAGACACGAAAGGAGATCCCCATGGTTTTAATAGCGAGATCAGAAGAAGCTTTAAATTCAGTGATTTCTTCATCACTCAATTTCGCAAGAAACTCTGTGAGTTCCTTAGAAAAAGGTCTTGGTTGGTTAATGGCTGAAAGCATTTCATCATGAAAGTTAGCCACCTCATATTTATCCC
>DAINNQ010000172.1:0-5926 GCA_036735825.1 Alteromonadaceae bacterium
ACTAAAATTTTTTAATCCCTTATTAATTCCCTTAATAAAATCACCAAAGCATTTTAGAAAAATAATCTTGAAAATCTACGCTAAACTCATTTGCTTGCTTTTCACCTTTCACCTAAAATATCAGCAAGTTAATTTCCTATAAAACAAAAGGTTTTCAAATGGCTCAGCCGCTACCCGATAAATTCATCATGTCGATGAACCGTGTTTCGAAAATTGTTCCACCGAAACGTACTATTTTAAAAGACATTTCACTTTCATTTTTCCCTGGTGCAAAAATTGGTGTACTCGGCTTAAATGGTTCTGGTAAATCAACCTTGTTGCGCATTATGGCGGGTGTTGATACTGAATTTGAAGGTGAAGCAACTGCACTTTCAGGCACTAAAATTGGTTATTTGCCGCAAGAACCGCAACTTGATGAAAATCAAACCGTGCGCGAAGCAGTAGAAGAAGCGGTTTCTGAAGTTAAAAACGCCATGGCTCGCCTTGATCAAGTTTATAACGAATATGCCGAAGAAGGCGCTGATTTCGACGCTTTAGCAAAAGAGCAAGGTCAGCTCGAAGATATCATCAATTCACAAGACGGTCATAACATTGATAACGTTTTAGAACGTGCCGCTGATGCTTTGCGCCTACCTGATTGGGATCAAAAAATAGCCGTATTAAGTGGTGGTGAACGTCGTCGTGTTGCGCTTTGTCGTTTATTACTTGAAAAGCCAGACATGTTATTACTTGATGAACCAACTAACCATTTAGATGCCGAATCAGTCGCTTGGTTAGAGCGTTTCTTACATGATTATACAGGTACTGTTGTTGCTATTACCCATGATAGATATTTCTTAGATAATGTCGCAGGATGGATTTTAGAATTAGACCGTGGCCATGGTATTCCTTATGAAGGTAATTACACCAATTGGCTTGAACAAAAAGATGCGCGATTAGAGCAAGAAAAACGTACTGAGAATGCATTAGCTAAAACCATTAAACATGAGCTTGACTGGGTACGTTCAAATCCAAAAGGTCGCCAAGCAAAAAGTAAAGCACGTATGGCACGTTTTGAAGAGCTGAATAGTCAAGAGCACCAAAAACGTAATGAAACCAATGAGCTGTACATTCCACCTGGGCCTCGTTTAGGTGACAAAGTTTTAGATGTAAATAACCTAACGAAATCATATGGCGATCGTGTATTAATCGATAATTTAAGCTTTAGTATTCCTAAAGGCGCAATTGTTGGGATCATTGGTGCTAACGGTGCAGGTAAATCAACCTTATTCAAGATGTTGTCAAAAGCGGAACAGCCTGACTCTGGTAGCGTTGAATTAGGTGATACGGTGAAGTTGGCAAGTGTTGATCAATTCAGAGATGACATGAATGATAAAAACACCGTTTATCAAGAGATTTCTGAAGGGTTAGACATTTTGGAAATTGGTAATTACCAAATACCAAGCAGAGCCTATTGTTCACGTTTTAACTTCAAAGGTAATGACCAACAAAAGTTCATTGGTGATTTATCAGGTGGTGAACGTAACCGTGTTCACCTTGCAAAACTGGTGAAAACTGGTGGTAATTTATTACTACTGGATGAACCAACCAATGACCTTGACGTAGAAACCTTGCGTGCTTTAGAAGAAGCCTTATTAGAATTTCCAGGCTGCGCTATGGTCATTTCTCATGACCGTTGGTTCCTTGACCGTATTGCCACGCACATCATTGATTATCGTGACGAAGGCCAAGTTAACTTTTTTGAAGGTAACTTCTCAGAGTATGAAGAATGGCTGAAAAAAACCTTAGGAAGTGCAGCGGTTGAGCCACGTCGAATTAAATACAAAAAAATTGGTTAATGGATAAGATTAGCCACTCGTTAAGTTGTTAGTAACTAAAGAAAATAAAAAGCACTTTAATAAATATTTAAGGTGCTTTTTTTTAAAATGTAGCTATGCTAAAGGTATCTATTCAACAATTGTATTAAAGCTTAAATGGAAAATAGACGACAGTTCACCCGCATTTTGTTTTCAATTGATGCTCAATTGGAAGTAGAAGAACAAAGTTATCCTGTTAATATTCTCGACATTTCACTCAATGGTGCGCTTGTTAGTGCCCCGCCAAACGCTGCTAATATCATAAACAAACTCGGCGTATTAAATTTTAATTTAGCTGATGATGAAACCCAAGTGTGTATGCATATTGCGGTAGTACATGTTGAAAATGAAGAAGTCGGCTTACAATGTAATGCTATCGACATTGACAGTGTGACTCATTTACGCCGACTTGTTGAACTAAATTTAGGCGATGAAAGCCAACTCAATAAAGAATTATCTCAACTTACCCGTTCGGTTTAATCACTATTATATTTTCTAGAAGGACGATATATGAATCATCTAATTATCTCTTTTATTAGTCCAGATCGTCCTGGACTCGTTGGCGCGTTATCTAACCTCATTAAACAACATCAAGGCAACTGGCAAAATAGTAGCTTACATCATTTATCTGGTTTCTTTTCTGGCGTTATTGAAGTAGCAGTAGAAGAACAACATAGCGCAAGCCTTATTAATGAAATTAATAGCATTGCTAATTTCAAATGCCACATTGAAACGGCGACGTTAAACAGTGCAAGTGAAAATGCCAATATCGTCTTAGAATTAACGGCCAACGACCGTTCAGGTATTGTCCAAGAGATCTCTGCAATTATTCACGCTCAGGGAGGAAACTTAATAAAATTAGTCAGCTCTCATGTTAGCGCCCCCCATTCTGGCCAAGAGTTATTTAAAGCGAAAGCAACGATCTCAGTTGCAAAAGAAAGTATCGATACTTTAATTGATGGCTTAGAAGACTTAGCTGACGATTTAATTGTAGATATTTCTCGCTAATTCTTTCGAGCTTATACTCGCGTCAAAAAGCTCAAATTAATTTAAGGTTGAATGTTACAAAAATTCATTCAGTAATTAAAACTGTAACATTCTCGTAATACACTTATTTGTTTTAGAAAATAACAAATAAGTCATAAAGATGAATGAAGTACAGATGAAATTTGATAAGGAATTAAGCTGGTTATCTTTTAACGAACGGGTTATTCAAGAAGCCGCAGATCCGTCTGTCCCTTTAATAGACAGAATACGTTTTCTAGGTATTTACTCTTCTAATCTTGATGAATTCTTCCGTGTTCGTGTTGCCGGTATTCGTAGACGAGCCATGGTAGAAGCCGCTCATGAAACCTCCAAAAGTGAATGGCAAACATTACATGAAAAAATTAGTTCAAAGGTTACCAAATTAACGAAAAAGTTCAAACTGGTTGCCGACGAAATTTTCGAACAACTTGCTCAGCAAAACATCATGACTATTTTCGACAACAGCTCTAATACCAACTTCAAAGAGCAGTTAAACGAAAAACAACTTACTTGGCTTGAGCAATACTTCGACAATAGAATTATTCGTCATATTACCCCGATCATCCTTCATTCAAAAACACAATTAGTGAACTGTATTGATGATGACGGCATTTATTTTTTAGTGGCATTGCATCAAACCGACAACATTCAATTTGCACTTGTAGAAATTCCCCGTGCAGACATTGAGCGCTTTATTGTTTTGCCTAACGAAAACGGTAATACCACAAAATATATTGTGATGCTTGATGATGTTGTGCATTTTTTTATCAAGAAACTGTTTTTCGGTGTGTATGAATTTAATGACATTGAAGCATTTTCTTTGAAAATGACACGAGATTCAGAATACAACCTAACGGATGATCTCGATGAAAGTTTATTGGATCAAATGTCAAAAGGGCTCAAACAGCGCTTAAAAGCGGATTTAGTGCGATTAGTTCACGACCAAGCCATGCCAAAGCATATGATTAACTATTTGGTAAAATCATTAAAAGTAAAAGATTTAGATGACTTATCTCCCGGTGTTCGCTATCGCCACTTCAAAGATTTTGTTAAGTTTCCTAATTTAGGCCATGAAGAACTTGAGTATCAACCGTTAGAAGCGCTTGACTCATCACGCTTTAGCCAATATCCATCTGTATTTGAGGCAATTAGCCATGGAGATATTTTACTTTACTATCCGTATCATAAATTCCGTCACTTTACTGAATTTGTTCGCCAAGCCTCTTATGATCCATTAGTCGCCCACATTAAAATCAACATTTATCGTGTCGCAAAAAATTCTCGTATCATTCAGTCATTAATTGAAGCGGTTAAAAACGGCAAAAAAGTGACTGTTGTCGTTGAATTAAGAGCAAGATTTGACGAACAGGCGAATATTGAATGGGCTAAATTGATGAAAGATGCGGGGATTCAAGTAGAATTTGGCATTGAAACACTCAAAGTTCACGCCAAGCTATGTTTAATTACCCGCATAGAGGAAGATAAAAGTGTCAATTACGCTCACATCGGCACAGGAAATTTTCATGAAAAAAATGCGCGTGTTTATACAGACTATGCCTTATTTACTAAAAACAAAGAAATCTGCCAAGAAGTAGATAATGTTTTTTCTTTTATTTCACACAGTTACAAACGATTTAGGTTTAATCATTTAATTGTTTCACCCTTGACGTCACGTCGCCGTTTTTATCAATTAATCGATAATGAAATTCACTCAGCAAATTTAGGTTTGCCTGCAGAAATCACGCTCAAACTCAATAACCTTGTTGATTCAGGGTTAGTTAATAAACTGTGTGCTGCGAGCCAAGCAGGGGTGAAAATTCGGATGATCATCAGAGGGATGTGTTCGCTTATTCCGGGTATAAAAGGCGTAAGTGATAATATTAAAATTATTTCCATTGTCGATCGCTTTTTAGAGCATCCTCGGGTCATACTGTTTCACAATCAAGGTAATCAACAGCTATTCATATCATCAGGCGATTGGATGGAGCGTAATATTGACCACCGTGTTGAAGTTGCTTGCCCTATTTATGACGAGACCTTAAAACAACAAATTATCGATATGCTCAATATTCAATTTCAAGACAATGTAAAAGCACGAGTGATCAATAAAAGTCAAAACAACCGCTACGTTGCTCAAGGAAGAAAACCAGCTATTCGTTCACAAATGGCCATTTATGATTATCTTATTAATGTCGAAAATACGTATAATGACATGGTTAAAAATTAAAACTTAGTTACTATTAAAATTTAGTTACTATTAAAAAACATCCTTCGAAATAGGCACACCATTGAGCAACATCGAAATTACTGATGATGAAATCGTCGATAAACAAGATTATTTAGCCGCCCTTGATATTGGTTCAAACAGCTTTCACTTTGTGATGGCACGTCAAGTAGGCGAACATTTACAGATTGTTCACGCCGAAAAATATCGAGTGCAATTAGCGCAAGGGTTAGACTCTGACAATGTGCTAGATAGTGAAGCAATTGAGCGTGGTGTTTCAACTTTGGAGCATTTAGCAGCAACAACTCAGCACATTCATCCTGATAATTTTCGAGTGGTCGCGACATTTACGCTTAGACAAGCACGCAATGCCGCAAAATTTCTAAAAGCAGCCGCGCTAGTTTTTCCATTTCGTATTGAAATCATCTCAGGCCATGAAGAAGCAAGGTTAATTTATCAAGGTGTGGCACATCATAGCCAGAGTGAATTAACGCAATTAGTGATTGATATCGGTGGTGGTAGTACCGAATGTATAATCGGTAAAAAATATCATATCAAAGGGTTAGATAGCCTTAATATGGGATGTGTCAGTTACCAGCAACGATTTTTCAAAAATAATGAAATTACGCATGACGCATTTAAAAAGGCTATTCAAAGCGCTAAGCATGAGGTGGAAGCGATAGCTAAACGTTTTAAAAAACTCGGTTGGGAACACGTTATTGGTACCTCGGGGACAATTAAAGCCATCACCAAAATAGTGAATGACCAAAATGAGATCTTTCGTCCTATCACCCTTGAAGATCTCTACACCTTAAAAGCG
>DAINNQ010000173.1:0-5897 GCA_036735825.1 Alteromonadaceae bacterium
TTATGGAACAATCCGTTAAATAAACACCAATATCCTTGTTTGACAGGCTTAGAAGCTCAACTTATAGAAATTGTTGGCATATCGAAAAGTAATAAGTATTTTTACACATCAAATAGAGTCAATGTCCATTTGTATGACCTAGCATCAGGACGCTTAGTCACCGTTTGGAGTGCTGGTGACAACATCATTAACGACATTGCCATGTCAGCCAATGAGCAAAAACTCATTTTTGGTTTTCGTAGTGGCCAAGCCAGCATTGTTTCGGTGATCAGTAACGAAGTTGTCACCTTTAAGCCGCATCGTTTAGACATCAATAGCGTCGATATTTCTGCTGATGGCAGCAAAGCATTTACAGGCTCAAGTGACAAAAACGCGGTGCTCTGGAATACTGCTTCAGGCAAAGCGCTACAAACATTTAAACATAGCTCGCGCGTTAATCACGTCACCATGAGTGACGATGCGAATATCGCTTTTACTTTAGATGCGATCAGTGATCGTTTTTTTTGGTTACTTAAAATTGGCAAACAATTTTCTGAATTAGCGACAAACATCAAATTTATTGAATTTAACCATTCAACCTTTGCTCATAAAAACCAATGGCTGATCAGCGCATCACCTAAACAAAAATTTCAACTGTGGCGGATAAAAGACGGCGAGTTATTGGGGGAATGGCAAGCGTTTATGAGCGGTGAACGTTACCGCTCTTCAGTGCTTAATGTGCAGTTGATCAACACTGAAGAAATTGCCTCAATCACCAGTGAAGGCGTTTTCGAAATTTGGCCAATTAAGCTTCAAGCTAAAAACTAAAACCTCATCTCTGTTTACCACATTTATAAGCAAAAATTTAAGCTAACAGGCATTTATTTAAATAGCTGCTAAACTGAAATACTGTGCTTTAATTCTGATCATAAATACTGAACACAAACACCGAATACAAACGCTCTATGGAAGTTTTGAGCGCTAAGCGATAACAATCAAAGGACTGGACTGATGGAACATGTAGAAAACACTACAGATCAATCGAACGAAAACCTATCGGTAAAACCATGGATTGCCGCTCTGGTATTCGAAATGCTCATTTTTGTTTTTGTCATCATTAAGGCAGTAATGCTGTTTTAATAAAAGGTTAGCGATTGATTATCACTAACGTCTTAAAATGCTTATTTAAACCTCATTATTCCTCTTCATCACTCATCATCGCTGCTAAAACTGAGCGCTCGCTACATAACATCATCCATTGCTCAATATTCGGATATTCTGACAACGGCACACCCATCGACAAAATCCACCCAACTAATACGAATAAATGTGTATCAACAATACTGTATTCATTTAATAAATAATGCTTTTGCGCCAATTCATTATTTAAAATGGCGAAACTTTTCAGTAAATCTTGGCTCGCTTTTGCCAGTGCAGAAGGGCGTCGTTCAGCTACAGGAACAAAATCTCTTGAGCCTTCTTGCACTGCGCCTTCCATTTCTGGAGGTAATTCTGCGGCAAGCCTGCCAGCAGCTTCGGCAAGATTAACATTGGCCCAAACCACCCATTTCATTGCTTCGCCTCTTAAGGGCCCTTGCTCAGGAAACAAGCCTTGTTCAACCGCAAACGTTTCCCCTAAATATAAAGTGATGGCGGCAGATTCCCACAAAGTAACGCCATCATGAACAATCACTGGTACACGACCATTTGGATTAACCGCTAAAAACTCTGGTTTTTGGGTATCACCTGCATCTATATCTAACTTAACACCTTGATATTGAATATCTAACTCTTGAAGAATAGCTTCGGTAATACTCGACGTTGACATAGGTACATAGTAAAAAATTAGGCTCATTGTGTTTCCTTAAAGGAGGCGCTTTTTGTATTGATATTATTCTACAGGCATAGCATGCCAAAGCAATTCCATTAATATCAACATATTAATGATGGGCTTATGACAAAAATGAATGTTTTTTTAACAAATACTTACTAATTTTTTACTCCTAACTTTATTGACCGTATAAAATTTGCAATAGCGTTATTTTTCAGCAAATATTCACCCAAAATGTAATATTCAAGGTAAAGTATTTAGCTTTTTTTGCCCGCGCAGATCATACTTAGAAGAAGCCCATGGAAAAACAGTTCACAAAACAAAATAAGCAATTTTTAATCTGTAATGATAAAAAAGCCTTACAGCTCGATGCTATTCATCATTATTTAACGCGTTCATATTGGTCAAAGGGAATATCTAAACACCTGGTTGAAAACGCCATTCATCATTCTCTCTGTTTTGGGCTTTATCTTATTGAGGCAAACGCAAACCAAGTGCAAATTGGCTTTGCACGAGTGATCACAGACAAAGCGACATTTGGCTATTTAGCCGATGTGTATGTATTGCCTAAGTTTAGTGGGCAAGGTTTAGGTAGTGAATTAATCAGTTTTGTTATGCAACATCCTGATTTACAAGGTTTAAGGCGTTTCATGCTGTGCACTCGTGACGCACACAACCTTTACAGAAAATTTGAATTCACGGGGGTGAATAACCCTGAAATTATGATGCAAATCAATCGCCCTGATATTTATTTAACTCATTGATTTTAAAAAGTAGAAAAGTACATTGCTTGCCCTTCAAATGAATTAACCGTTTGCATAAATTTTTTTATCGTTATACTGGCTGTTGAATTAAAAAAATTATCGCAACATGATAAGGAAGCAAACATGGCAGCCGAAGGCAAATTCGACATCAAACTTACACCACAAGAAGACCAAGATACACCAGCTGGACGCATGACTATTTTAAAAGATTATTCAGGTGATATGGTCGGTATTGGCGTCGGCCAAATGATCAGTAAAAGAACGGCACAAGGCGCATCAGTATATGCCGCAATAGAAGAATTCTCAGGCTCACTAGAAGGCAAACAAGGCAGCTTCACCTTATTTCATAATGGTTTTATGACCGCTGAAAAACAATCATTAGAAGTGATCATTGTTGACGGCTCTGGTACAGGAGAGCTGAGCAATATTCAAGGCAGTTTAACGATCATTCAAGAAAGCGGCGAGCACAGTTATATTTTGAATTATCAATTATAATTAACGACAAATAAGCTAACCGAACCTCTCATAAAGTTGGTTAGCTATTTTCTTCTCTTTTTCGTTATCTAAAAATTCTCCATTCATTACCATCAATATATGAAAGAAATTCTCGTGTTTTTCAGTTATAGTGCGAAATTATTAGCTCAACAGGAGACAATTTTGGCAACCATTGGTAACTTATTTATACTTTCAGCCCCGAGCGGTGCAGGCAAATCGAGTTTAATCTCAGCACTTTTAAAGCAACAAAGCTCACGCTTAATGCAAGTATCAGTATCGCATACCACACGTGCTCCTCGTCCAGGTGAAGTGAATGGCGAGCATTATCATTTTGTCACTGTTGATGAATTTAAAGCGCAAATAGCTCGCAAAGAATTTTACGAATACGCGGAAGTATTTGGTAATTATTATGGTACGTCAGAAGCGGCAATTGATGAGCAACTCGCAAAAGGCATTGATGTATTTTTAGATATTGACTGGCAAGGCGCCCAGCAAGTAAGAATGAAAAAGCCTGACGTTACCACTATTTTTATTAGCCCTCCGTCAAAAAAAGAGCTAGAAAATCGTTTAAGAAAACGCGGACAAGATAGCGAAGAAACAATTCTTGAGCGCATGGCTCAAGCCCAAGCAGAATGTTCACACTATCAAGAATTTGATTACATCATCATTAATGAAGATTTTGAACAAGCATTGCACGATTTAACAACAATTGTGAATAATCAACGCTTAAAACGTAGCCAACAAGTACAAAATCACCAACTTTTATTCAATGATCTATTGGCTAACGATTAAGCACATAGTAAACTACGCAACTATTTTATAAATTTTATCTTGGAGTGACCAAATGGCTCGCGTAACTGTTGAAGATGCCGTAGAACAAGTTGGTAACCGTTTTGACCTAGTATTAATCGCATCTCGCCGTGCTCGTCAAATTGCTACGGGTGGTAAAGATCCTTTGGTTGACAGAGAAAACGACAAACCTACTGTTCTTGCACTACGTGAAATAGAAAAAGGACTTATTACAACTGCAATTATGGACAGCGCAGATCGTAATGAACAAGTGCAACAAGAATCTGCAGAACTTGCAGCGGTTGCAGCTATTGTTGGTGGTCACACTCAGCAATAAGTTTTACTGCAAATAAAAATCAACGCGTAATTATGAACTTCATGGTTACGCGTTTTTTTATAAGAATACCCACCATATCTCATTGAATCGTTTGCTTTCATGTTAATTCCACGTATTCTTAGGTAACTCACATTTTAATTGTTTTGACACATTACTCATAAGTCTTGAAGGAAGTAATAGGTGTACCTTTTTGAACCATTAAAAGAACTTGTTTCAAGTTATTTATCAAAAGTACAAGTCGATCTGCTCAAACAGGCATATATTGTTGCGCGGGATGCTCATCAAGGACAAATGCGCTCAAGCGGTGAACCTTATATTACTCATCCGGTCGCTGTTGCCCATAACTTAGCAAAAATGCACCTTGACCATGAAACGTTAATGGCTGCACTTTTACACGACGTTATTGAAGATACTAAAGTCACCAAAAAAGATCTGGCAGAATTATTTGGCAATACAGTTGCCGAACTCGTTGAAGGTGTGAGTAAGCTCGATAAATTAAAGTTTGATAATAAAGAAGAAATGCAAGCGGAAAACTTCCGTAAAATGGTACTTGCCATGGTGCAAGACATTCGTGTCATTTTGATCAAACTTGCCGATCGTACTCACAACATGCGCACACTTGGCTCACTTCGCCCTGATAAACGCCGCCGAATTGCCAGAGAAACCTTAGATATTTATGCGCCAATTGCCAACCGTTTAGGTATTCATGACATAAAAAATGAACTTGAAGTACTAGGGTTTGAAGCTTTGTACCCGATGAGAGCTCGGGCATTAAAATCAGCAATTAAACAAGCACGCGGTAATCGCAAAGAAATCATCAATAATATCCAAGAAGAAATTTCGGCACGCCTTGAAGAGCATGGTTTGACCGCTAAGGTTATTGGCCGAGAAAAACACCTGTTTTCAATTTATCGCAAAATGTTAAACAAAGAATTAATGTTTAACGAAGTGATGGATATTTATGCGTTTAGGATCATTGTTGATAACAAATTAGATGATTGTTACCGCGCACTCGGCGCTGTTCACAACCTGTTTAAACCTATTGAAAGTCGTTTTAAAGATTACATCGCCATTCCTAAAACCAACGGTTATCAGTCGTTACACACCTCATTAATTGGCCCACATGGTATTCCTGTTGAGATCCAAATTCGAACTCACGACATGGATCAAATGGCGGATAAAGGGGTTGCTGCGCACTGGCTATATAAACAAGATGGTGACGCCAGTGGCACCACGGCACAAATGAAAGCCCGCCGTTGGATGCAAAGTTTATTAGAATTACAGCAAAGCGCTGGTAGTTCATTTGAATTTATCGAAAATGTAAAATCTGATCTCTTCCCTGAAGAAATCTACGTGTTTACCCCAGACGGTCGGATCATCGAATTACCGATGGGCGCCACTGCTGTTGACTTTGCCTATGCTGTCCATACTGATGTCGGTAATTCCTGTGTCGGCGTTAAGGTTGACAGAAAGCCGTATCCTTTGAGTCAACCTATTGATTCTGGGCAAACTATTGAAGTGGTTACCTCTTCCGCCGCTCGCCCGAATGCAACATGGCTCAACTTTGTTGTCACCGCAAAAGCGCGTCTGCAAATTAGAACCTATTTACGTTCGCAAGAGAAAAACGAATCACTTAATTTAGGTAAGCGCTTATTAAGTCACGCGCTCGGTAAAACGAAACTCGATGATATCAATCCTGACA
>DAINNQ010000174.1:0-5885 GCA_036735825.1 Alteromonadaceae bacterium
ATTTGCTGATTTATTACCAAAGCGTATAGCCATGATCATGCCAGAAGCTGTCGCAGCAAAAATTGTCGGCTTGATGAACGCTATCACCTTTGCGCTAACGCCATTTGTTATGTTGTTTAATAGTATTACTGATCTTATTTTGCGGATTTTTAAAATGCCAACGGTGCGTGAAGACGTGGTTACAACGGAAGATATTGTCGCCATGATGGAAGCTGGCGCTGAGCATGGCTCGTTGCAGCAACAGGAATATCAGCTGCTAGGCAATGTATTCGAGCTTGAAGGCCGAACTCTATCAACCGCAATGACAACTCGTGACGCTATCGTATTTTTTGATATCAAAGACAGCAGCGAAATTATTAGCGCTAAAATTTTAGAGCACCCACATAATTACTTTTTAGTGTGTGATGGTCATTTGGAGCGAACAATAGGCTTGGTTGAGTCGAAGCAGATGTTGCGCCAATTGTTAAAGGGAGAAACAGCTCATCTAGAAGAGAGCATGATCCAAAAAGATTTGTTTTACTTACCAGAAACGCTGACATTATCAGAAGCCCTTAACGCGTTTAAATCTGCCATGCAGCCTTTTGCCATAGTTGTTAATGAGTATGCTATGGTTGTTGGCATAGTTACGTTAAAAGACTTGATGAGTAGTTTTATGGGAAACCTTGTCACTATTCATGGCGAAGAACAAATAGTTCAGCGTGATGCAAATTCTTGGTTAGTCGATGGCGTGACACCGATTGTTGATCTAATGAAATTACTCGACATCGACGTATTTCCTAAAGATAACCAATATGAAACTCTTGCGGGATTTTTGATCTACACGCTAAAACGCATACCAAAACGTACTGATTATGTTATCCATGACGGGTTTAAATTTGAAGCCATTGATGTCGATGGAATTAGAGTTGAGCAACTGTTAGTGACGCGAATAACTGAACCTTCGTCAGAGTCTACGGTAAAACCTACAGATGGAAGTAACTTAGCTTCTTAATAACTTTACAAAATACGCTGATACCTAACAGCAATGTCTTTCGACAAAGCTGTTAGGTTTAGTCGCTCTTTATTTATCTACCTTGTCTTTTAGCACATAGATCTCGCCATCGAAACTGCCTTGTATTGTCAAGCCTTGTCCTGCTAACTCTTTGAGATATTCGATATGATCTTCGCTAATATGCTGGCCTGGCACCAAAAGTGGAATGCCCGGTGGGTATGGCGTGACTAAACCAGCACAGATGCGGTTGTTGCATTTACCGATCGGTACAGATTCTCGCTCGCCATAGAAAGCATCGCTTGGAATACATGCCAAATCAATAGCAGGTAAGTTTTCAGGTAAGCGGGAGCGACGTGTCGATTTTGACAATTTGACCTTGCCGCTGTCGAGTTTTTTCAAGGCATTGTACAAACGAATAATCTTCGAACGTGTGCCGCCAAGTGTGAGTAGTACCAAAATGGTGCTGTGAGTATATTTCTCTATTTCTAGCCCAATTTCATCAAGCAGAAATTTATGTATGTCTTTTAATGAATAAGGCAATTCGCTGATGTCGATGAGAATTTTTAGTGGGTCGTGACCCATATTGTCATCACTAAAGTGTGGAAATATTTTGATAAAATCTTGCTTACCCAGCACTTTAATATGTTTGAGTGACGCCATCTCTTTCTTAAACTCTTCCACATGATTAAGCAAAGCGTTGAGCAATTTATAACCTTCCATCTCCAATTGCTTTTGGCAAACATCTAATGAGGCAATCAGCTGATATTTTGGCGATGTGCTGGCATAAATGCTGTAAATTTCGCGAAAGAAATCAGCATCGAAATCAGGGTCGTTAATATGAATATAAGACGCTTGAGAAAACGCTGACACCACTTTATGTGCTGAATGAGTGACGTAATCAGCCCCTGCATGAATGGCAGAATAATAACGTAAGCTCGGATGAAAAAGAGAGTAAGCAAACCAAGCTTCGTCAATAAATACCTTAATACCATGCTGATGAGCAAAATCGACCACTTGTTTTAGATCGCTAAGCAGTCCATCGTAAGTGCACCCCGTGAGCACCAACAATTTGGCATCAGTATTTTGCTCGATTGCCTGTTTAATATCAGTTAACGATGGCGGCGCGAAAATGCCATATTTAGGGTTTAAAATACTCGACAAATAAATAGGATAACTGGCTGATTGCAAAATGCCATAATGCACAGATTTATGACAATTGCGATCGATGATCACTTTGTCGCCCTTACGCAACAAAGTTTGCAAAATGATCTTATTTGAAGTGGATGAGCCGTTTGTGACGAAATAAGTACGTTTTACCTCAAAGGTTGCCGCTGCTGATTCTTGAGCGCGGCCAATGGTGTTGGTGCTGTCTGACAATGAGCCTAATGAATCTACTGAAACTGAAAGATCACCAACGAAGACATTGCGGCCATAAAACTGATAAAAATCTTTGATATAAGGGGAGTTTCTAAAGCTAGAGCCGCCGCTATGACCCGGTGTATGCCAAGAGTCATTGGCCTCACCAACATAACGGCGATACGCTGTCCAAAATGGCGTTTCAGAGCGGTCATCGAAGTCATTGATCATGTAGCCTAAAATCGCCTCTGGATCAGAGATGACCTCATCTTTAAAAAAGAAAGATTCTATTTCTTCAGACTCGTTGACTATTTCCAGCCCTTTCGTGTCGTCACCGATGACATAAACGGGCAACTCGAGACGGATGGCTTTTAATTGTTCAATAAAGCGACTATACATTTGCTCACCGCTTTTATTGTGGACATCCCAACTGAGAACCACAGCTTGAATGTCACCATCTTGAGAGACACAATCAAGTGCTTTCACTAAATCGAGGCATTCAATAATATCAATTTGTATATCACCCCGCTCAAAATTTGGAATAGTTTTCGACAGATTAGTAGAAAGTTCTTGCAAAACAGATGGCTCTTGTTCGATTAACAAGATACGGAGGATAGGTAACATAATTATAATCGCATTAAATTATTGATTGTGCTCAGTAGCATAAACAAAGTCTTAATGTTTGTGAAATTAATATCTTGAAAATGTTAGATTAATTGATCGAGTACTTTTACATTTTCAAACTTAGATAAGGGGCTGATGGATTAAAGCTGCTCAATTTTGTTTGCCTTAGTTATTGTGACAACTTTTAACGGTTTTGATCAGTTCACTGCGGGTATTGATCCCTAGTTTTAAATAAATGCGATATAAGTGGTTAGAAACAGTTGAAGGCGATAACTCAAGAGTTTTGGCGATTTCTTTAAAGGTTTTTCCTTGGCACACCTGCTCGACCACTTGCTTTTCTCGCTCAGTTAATCGGTCTAATTGATTTTTAACCCGCACTGATATTTTATATAAATCCCCATAAGGTTTTACCTCAAATTGTAAATGGTCTTGTTCAAAATGTTCGGAGTGAGACAAAAAATCAAACGGAAATTTCTGTTTAGGTAAATCAATAACATGAGCTTCTATGATGTCGAGAAATTTTTGTGTCACGCAATGATAAATACCTTGAGCGTCACATAATGCACTTCTGTTTTCTAATGGCTTATTGTTATTTTCACCCGTTAATTCAATGAACTGCCTATGTGAAGCGCTACTCAGTAAATGATAAAGAAGGCGGTTTTGTAATTGTTGCTCATCTTCCGTAAAAAGGGCTTGGCGATTAAAGCGATAAAGGGTGAGTAAGGTAAATATACCGCTACGTTCATCTAAGTGTATGGAGCTTAAAATACGCTCAATGCCATAAGGTTTAAAACATTTGATATAAAGTTTCGAACGATAAAAGTCTTTGTCTTTAACCACATCGCTCATATTAATGGCATGGCCTTTATGCTCAGTGATCTCATGAAAAATGGGATTAATATCAAGATATTGAATGAGCTTAGAGAAAATATCGGAGTCAACATCAACACAGGTTTGCGTATGAAAAGCTTGCGTTGATATGTGCCCTGTACCCCAAATGGCTCCGTCAAACGGGATCACTCGGCGTAGTTGCTCTAAGGCCCAAGTTGGAAACTCATCTAAGCCAATATTGGGTGATTCTTTATATAATTGACTGATCATTTGCTCAGCCGATAAATGTTCCATTGCTTAGTTAGGTACTCGGTTAGGTAATTTTTACTATATGCTAATTAATACAAACGCTGCATTATGGTATTGAACTTATGCTACCAGTAGGTGACTTAATGGAACAAGAAGAAAATCTAACCTGTGACACGGTAATTGCTGGTGGTGGTATTGCTGGCCTTGTTTGTGCGATTGAATTATTAGAAAAAAATCAAACGGTTATCCTTGTCGACAGAGATACACCAGAACGGCTTGGTGGATTAGCGCGCTGGGCATTTGGTGGTATGGCGCTCTGCGGCACTCAAGAGCAGCAGCGGATGAAAATTCCTGATAATAGCGATACTTTGCTCAAAGATTGGCACAGTTTTGCTAATTTTTCAGAGGATGATGATTGGCCAAAAGCATGGGCGAAAGCTTACGCTGAACAAAATCATGAACGCGTTTATCTTTGGCTAAAAAAGTTAGGGATCACGTTTTTACCTGCTGTTAATTGGGTAGAGCGCGGATTATACACTCCTGGAAATTCTCTCCCTCGCTATCACGTGATGTGGGGAACAGGATGGCATTTAGTTGAAACCATCATTGCACAATTAACACCTTATCTAGCTAACGGGCAATTAAACATTTTATATCAGCACAAGGCTATTAAACCGCAATTGCAACAAGCAATTCACACATTAGAAGTACTTAATGAGCAAAATCAACAATCTATTGTTATTCAAGCAACCAATATTGTCATCGCTTGTGGTGGAATTAACGGGGCGCTAGAAAATGCAAAGAAAAACTGGTTGTCAGGTTTTAATAATCCGCAGGCAGAGATGCTAAACGGTGCTAATCCCATTTCGGATGGACAACTTCATCAACAGTTAGCAAGCCAAGGCGCGCAACTAACCCATATTGATAAAATGTGGAATTACGCGGCAGGCATTAAACACCCACAAGCTGAATTTGAACATCATGGTTTAAGCTTGATCCCGTGTAAATCTGCGCTGTGGTTAGATCATCAAGGTAAACGAATTGGGCCAATGCCATTAGTGACTGGATTTGATACGAATTATTTATGTGCGCAAGTAGCGAAGTTACCTCAACCGTGGACGTGGCAAATTCTTAATTGGCGTATTGCTAAAAAAGAATTGGCCGTGTCAGGTTCAGCTCATAACCCTTCGATTCGTGATAAAAAGATGCTGACATTTTTGTCAGAGATTTTGTTTGGTAATAAACGTTTAGTTAATCAACTTTTAGCTGAAAGTGATGATGTGATCTGTGCCGATTCCATTGAAGAACTTAGCAATAAAATGAATGAGTTAACCGATAAAAATTATCTAGATGCCAACCAATTAACGCAAGTGTTAGCCGATTATGATCGACAATTTAAGCAATCAAATGGCTGCGAAAATGATGAACAAGTTCGCCGTATTCATCATGCAAGGCAGTGGCGACCAGATAAACTTAGAACTTGCAAGCCTGCGCCAATTGTTGATGGTGATAAAAATAACCCGTTAATCGCCATTCGATTGCAGCTTATTGCTCGTAAAAGTTTAGGTGGCATTCAAACTAACCTAAACAGCGAAGTCATCAATGAGCAGGGCGATGTGATCCCTAGGCTTTATTGTATTGGAGAAGCAGCAGGTTTTGGCGGGGGTGGTGCCAATGGAGAGAAGTCCCTCGAAGGGACATTTTTAGCTGGTTGCATATTAACGGCTCGCAATGCCGCTTTGGCGATAAGCTCAAGCGAAAATTAATAATAATTAACGTTAGGGTCTGTTGATCTTTCATTTTGGTCTCTGCTATAGGCTAATTTTTAAGTTAA
>DAINNQ010000175.1:0-2065 GCA_036735825.1 Alteromonadaceae bacterium
CCTTTGCCGTTAAATGACCCGAATTATTCCCAGCAACAGTTCCATTAATATCAGCACTGTCAGCAAAATTAACTTTCTCAGGTGTTAAAATGATGGTATTTGCATCATCAGTGACTTTTTGCCAAAAACGCTGAATAAATAAGTCAGATTGCTCGGTAATAAGCTTGGGCGGACACAGCCAAACCATCACTCCACCTGCGCGTATTGTGCCTGACAATGCTGCAAAAGCATCTGGATGAAACTGACTATCTCCAAAAAAGACAATATGATTTTCCGTGCCTAACTGATGACGATAATTTTTCACCGCCGAATGTTGCAGCGCTCTCCCTGTTAATTGAACATCTGCTCCCCAAATCAGAGTGGAAAACTCTTCACCGTATTGCTGCTCATAGCTGTTCAGTATTTGTTCAGCACACGAATTTGCCCAGCTAAGATCGCCATTTAGCACAATAAGCTTTCGATGTTGTTGAAGATATAAATACTGTTGTAATGTTCTTAACCATGAACAAAAATCAGGTGCTGTCAAAATCAAGAGAATCAGTTAGGGCGTTGTGAGCAAAGTGTACCAAGCAATTTATAAAATCTAAAATATATCCTTATCTAATCTCAAAAATTTTCATCATCACAATCATTTTGCCCTTATTAACAAAAAAATCATTTGAAAAAATAAAAATAATTATCTATTTTTTCAATTAAGGGTTATTGAAAAGTAGAGAGTGCGTAGTATGACTTATGACGATGACAACGATTTAAATGAAGATGATGATATGATTGATTCTGATATTGAAGAAACGATTACCGTAAAATCAGGTGAAGAAAAAAACGCGAAAGTTCGCAGACGAATCGATGACTTGTTAGAAGGTAAGCGCTTGAAAGAATTATTAGATGACAGTGAAGATTGGTAACTTAGCTAATTTCAACAGTAAAATGCATTGATTCACTCGATCATTGCCTATCAAAAAATTTTCCCTTCTTGTTCTGTCACTCCATTCTAAATTGCTGATATTCTGTTAGAATCATCCTATTCACTTCTATCCACACTTTTAAAATGACATTTTTAGAAAAACTTAGATGTATGCTCACGTTTGGTCAAGGTGTTGCATTGCCCTTGCCTAATATTTCAGCAAATACTTCGCCATTTGAACTCTTTGAACAATGGTTTTTAGACGCACAAAAATCTGGCATTTTATTGCCTGAAGCTATGTCTGTCAGCTCATGTAGTCAGGACGGTCAACCTAGTTCGAGAATGGTACTGCTAAAATCATTTGATAAACAAGGCTTTGTTTTTTATACCAATTATGGCAGTAGGAAAAACCAAGAATTGACCGAAAATGCGAAAGTCGCCTTGCTGTTTCATTGGAATGTATTGCAACGACAAGTTCGCATTGAAGGTACAGTAGAAAAAACCTCAGTTGAGCAATCGAGTGATTATTTTCATAGCCGAGATCGTGGCTCTCAAATTGGTGCTTGGGCTTCTAAGCAAAGCCAACGCCTTACGCATGACGATGAATTAAATGAACGCTTTGCTAAGTTCAATCAAAAGTATCCTGAAGGTGAAATACCTTTACCTGATTTTTGGGGTGGTCTTAGAGTAAAACCGCATTACATCGAATTTTGGCAAGGCCGAGCAAGCCGTTTACACGACAGGGTTTGTTTTGAAAAACATCAAGAGTCATGGCAACAATTTAAATTACATCCATAGCAGCACATACAATTAACAAAAAGTGCAGTTAACTAAAAATTCCCGTTAGCAAAAATTGAAATTAACAAAAAATGCCGATAAAAAAGCCCTGATCACTAAAATGATCAGGGCTTTTTAGTTTGATAAATGATTTGCTAAAAAACTTAACTCAAGCCATTTATTAATATTACATTGATGGGTTATTATCCACCCACTAAGGCTAGTAATATACCAGCAGCAACGGCAGAACCTAATACACCAGCAACATTAGGCCCCATAGCATGCATCAATAAAAAGTTATGAGGGTTGGCTTCTAAGCCCACTTTATTGGCAACACGTGCCGCCATAGGAACAGCTGAAACACCCGCCGCGCCAATCAGTGGA
>DAINNQ010000175.1:2075-5835 GCA_036735825.1 Alteromonadaceae bacterium
TGATAGCTTATTCATCAGTTTTGCCATCAATACTCCTGATGCAGTACCAATAGAGAATGCCACAGCGCCTAACGCTAAAATACCTAAGGTTTCCACATTTAAGAACGCTTCAGCACTTAACTTGGAGCCAACACCTAAACCTAAAAAGATAGTAACAATGTTAATCAATTCATTTTGAGCCGTCGAACTTAAACGGTCAACCACGCCACTTTCGCGCATTAAATTACCTAAACAAAACATGCCGACAAGTGGTGTTGCAGAAGGTAAGAATAGAATCGACATTAAAACCACACCCAAAGGAAAAATAACTTTTTCTATTTTGGTGACATGACGTAATTGCGCCATTTTAATTTTACGCTCGTCTTCACTCGTTAACGCTTTCATAATAGGCGGTTGTATAATTGGAACCAATGCCATGTACGAATATGCCGCTACAGCGATTGCACCTAATAATTCAGGAGCCAATTTTGAAGCTAAAAAGATAGCAGTTGGACCATCTGCTCCACCGATAATAGCAATAGCGGAAGCATCAGCCATGGTAAATTCAATGCCAGGAACCACATTCAATGCGATTGCACCAAACAAAGTTGCAAAAATACCAAATTGTGCGGCAGCACCAAGCAGTAACATTTTAGGGTTAGCAATCAAAGCGCCAAAATCTGTCATTGCGCCAACGCCCATAAATATCAATAAAGGAAAAATCCCTGTATCAATACCGGCATAATAAACATAGTGCAATAAACCACCAACTTCTGATAATCCAGCAATTGGAATATTCGTTAATATCGCACCAAAACCCATTGGTAATAGTAATAATGGCTCAAACTTTTTGGCAATTGCTAAAAAAAGTAAGCCACAACCCACTAACATCATGATGACTTGGCCTAGCTCAAAATTAGCTATACCTGTCGACATCCATAAAGTATGTAATTGTTCCATTATCCACCTACGCCAAGCTAAGTAGGACATCGCCCACAGCTACTGAGTCACCTTCACGGGTGTTAATCGAAACAATTTCGCCACTGCTCACTGCGCGGATTTCGGTTTCCATTTTCATGGCTTCCATAATGATCACTACATCACCCGCTTCCACTTGATCACCAACATTAACCAGCACTTTAAAAATGTTGCCCGCTAAAGGCGCATTTAAAGTTTCTTCAGCACTGACTGATGCTGATTGCTTCGTTTCTGAATCGGTTGCTGCACTCACAGAATTGACAGAACCACTTGGCCCAACCACCACTTCAAAGACTTTACCGTTAACACTTACTGAGTAGTTTTCAGTTGTTCCTTTTGAAGATGATGTTGTAGTTTGAGCCGCTGGTGCTAATTCTTTAGTTGGCACTGGTTCAAAAGCATCGGGATTATTTCTATTCTCTAAAAACTTCAAACCAATTTGTGGGAATAGTGCGTAAGTTAAAACATCATCAATAACATCATCCGCTAATTGCAAACCTTTTTCTTTAGCAATGCTACCTAATTCAGTCGTTAATTTATCTATTTCAGGAGAGATTAAATCGGCTGGACGACAAGTGATCGCTTCGCCACCATCTAAAACTTTTGCTTGTAATTCTGCATTAACAGGAGAAGCGGTAGCACCGTATTCACCTTTTAACACACCAGCCGTTTCTTTAGTAATTGATTTATATCGCTCACCTGTTAACACGTTAAGAACTGATTGTGTGCCAACAATTTGTGATGTTGGCGTCACTAAAGGAATATTACCTAAATCTTTACGTACACGTGGGATCTCTTTTAATACTTCATCAAATTTATCCGATGCGCCTTGCTCTTTTAATTGATTTTCCATATTGGTCAACATACCGCCTGGTACTTGCGCCAATAAAATACGTGCATCAATGCCTTTTAAGCTGCCTTCGAATTTGGCATATTTTTCTCTAACATCACGAAAATAGGTAGCAACTTCAGCGAGTTTTTCCATATCAAGGCCAGTGTCACGCTCTGTACCCTCTACAATAGAAACAATCGTTTCTGTTGGTGAATGACCATAGGTTTGACTCATTGAAGAAATTGACGTGTCGATCACATCAATATCCGCATCAATAGCTTTCATATGTGTGGCAACACTTAAACCTGTCGTTGCATGACAATGTAATGCAATCGGTAGAGAAACCGTTTCTTTTAATCGCCCGATTAACTCAGCTGCATCATACGGCTTTAATAAACCCGACATATCTTTAATACATAAAGAATGTGCGCCCATGTCTTCTAATTGCTTAGCCATGGTTAACCAGCCTTCTAGCGTATGAACAGGGCTTTCTGTATAACTCATTGTTCCTTGAGCATGCGCTCCCACTTTGACAGCCGCTTTGATCGCCGTTTGTAAGTTACGAACATCATTCATCGCATCAAAAATACGGAATACATCAACACCATTGATATGAGCACGTTCAACAAACTTTTCTACTACATCATCAGCATAGTGACGATAGCCTAAAATATTTTGACCGCGAAATAACATTTGTTGCTTGGTTTTAGGCATGGCTTTTTTAAGCGCTCTAATACGCTCCCAAGGATCTTCGCCTAAATAACGAATACAAGAATCAAATGTTGCTCCACCCCATGATTCAATTGACCAAAAGCCAATTTCATCTAAAACAGGTGCAATAGGAAGCATATCTTCTAAACGAAGACGAGTCGCCAATAATGATTGATGACCATCTCTTAAAACGACTTCTGTGATACCTAAAGGTTTTGACATGTGGATGCGCTCCTATTTATTTTGGCTATTTTGTTGACGGTACTGTGATACTGCGGAACTAATCGCCGCAACAATAGCAGGTGATACACCGTCACTAGCTGCTGTTTTTTTATTTGTATTACGTTGAGGTTTAGATTGAGTAATGGGATCTGGAAACTTAATTGCAAGTTTAACGAGCACTTGGTTAATAAAAACAACCAATAAACTTAAAAATGCAAAAACAAACACCATTCCAGCTAACATAAGTGTGCCAGCTTCAACAAATAACTCTGATAAGTTATCCATTTTGTTATCTCGATCAAATTAAACGTTAGAATTAGAATAATCACTCCAAAATACAAAAACAAATTTTTTTTTGCAGTTTCAGAAAAATAAATGCAAGTCAATAGCTCAATCACGAATAAACGAGACAATATTCAAAATAATTTAATATTTATTCATAATTACCGCATCAAAATCAACATTGTATACAATCATCAATTCAACTTTTTCAATATCCAGAGGTTGAAACCAAAGGATTGTATACAATCCATGATTTAATAGAGAACTTGAATACTCTTTGCATACCGAATTGATGCATGATGATAAAGAAACCATAGCGCCATTATAAATTGATTTATTTTTACACAACAAACTCATTCTAATCGCCCTAAGCTTATAGCTCTTTTACATTAATAGGAGTAGTAAAATTGGGAATATATTTTCCATAACAGACAATTAATTGAATATTTTATGAGCATTAAAAATCTATTAATAGTTAATTTTTATCGAAAGAAAACAATTCGAAAAAGGTAAAATAAAAAGGAGTCTATTTCGCCAGCAGTAGATCAATAACCTGAGTACTTTAATGTAATACCAATGTAAATAAAGAATTAGTCACTTTAGAGCTACGTCAGGAGAGTAATAGCAAAGCAAATTTATGCAGGTGTAGTGATTCTCCATCAAAGCAATTTGTTAAGTTATTACTTTCCTGACGAGCTCCCAAAGGCGAGTTTAAAAGGCTTATATGCTTACGTTTTGATTTTGACAAGGTTCCCA
>DAINNQ010000176.1:0-5761 GCA_036735825.1 Alteromonadaceae bacterium
AGCTGATGAGCACTAACTGACGACGGGATCACTTGACGACGGCCAAGCATTTAATACCGCTTTGACTAGAGTTGCTAATGGAATGGCAAAAAACACCCCCCAAAATCCCCACATGCCACCAAATAATATCACCGCAATAATAATAACAACGGGGTGTAAATTTACCGCTTCAGAAAACAATAACGGCACTAATAAGTTGCCATCTAACGCTTGAATAATGGCATAGGCAATCATCACATAACCAAATTCTGCGCCTGTTCCCCATTGAAATAACGCCACAAACAACACAGGAAAAGTCACTATAGTTGCGCCAACATAAGGCACTAATACCGATAAACCAACTAAAACGCCTAACAATACGGCATAGTTCAATCCTAAAACAATAAAGGTAATGGTAGATGCGGTGCCAATGATTAATATTTCAATCACTTTTCCACGAATGTAGTTCATAATTTGTTGATTCATTTCGTTACCCACTTGCGTCGCCATACGGCGCTCTTTTGGCAAAAAGGTACTAAAACTGGCCAACATTTCTTTTTTATCTTTTAAGAAAAAGAACACCATTAACGGCACTAAAATAAGATAGATCAGCAGAGCGACTAAATCAGATATTGAACTTAAGGAAGCTTTAAGCGCCGCTTGTCCCCATTCTATCACCTCATCATTGACTAAAGAGATCATCGATTCTATTTGCGTGACTTTGATATATTCTGGATATTGCTCGGGCAAGGTTAGCAAATAGCTTTGCCCTTTAGTGATCATATTTGGCACTTCGTGGAGCAAGTTTGAACTTTGTTGCCAAATAACTGGCATCAGCCCTAAAGCAGCAATAAAAGATAAGCCGACAAATGACGAAACCACTAAGACCGTAGAAGCCGTGCGAGAAAAGCCAAAATGAATCAAACGGTTGACAGGTAAGTCGAGTAAAAATGCGATGGCAATGGCGACAAACACTGGCATTAATAATCCACTTAAATAATAAATAGATAAAAATGAAATGACTAAAATCACAACGAGAGTGACGGCATTCGGATCTGAGAACTTTTGTTTATACCAATCGGTAAAAAATGAAACCATTATTGCAACGTACCTGTTTTTATGTGTAATTCGACAATTGACTGACAAATATGATGTTGGGAAAACTGATAGCCCTTTTGTTCAAGATATTTGGGAATATCGACTTTAGAACCACGATCAGCAATACGAATAATGCAACTATCATTAGATTGTAGCTTTTTTAACAGCACTCGCATTTTGACCAATGGTAATGGACATTTATCTTTGCTAGCATCGTATTCGTAGATCATAAAGAAAATAACATCAGCGCTTTTGTTTGATTATCTATTTTGCGACAATTGATTACAATATTGTTATGCACTTTCTTTTTAATAAATAATATATTGGGTTAGTAATATTATGAATGAACTACCTAGCAATCCAACGTTAAAGGACATTAATGCCTTTAAGAAAAAATTAAATTGGGGTGATATACCAGCAATATTCCATTTAGCGCAGGGCTCAATCAGCGAACTTGATGGCATATTAACGCATGGTTTTGATAATGCTTATAAACGCGTTTTAAATAGAAACCACTGGAATCTTGAATTGTTAGGTGGTTTTCAAGATGAAAAAGGCGACATACAAGTCAAACATAAACCCAAAATCACCTTAAAACATGTTTATGATGAACAAAACTACGAGCTGCATTGCTTTCCGATAGTTCAAGGTGAACGTTTACATAGCAGTTTATTAAGAGATCCAAGCTGCCCTTTTGAAAACTGGATAGCAGAATCCATGAGAATGCTATTTCGAATTAATAGTATTATTTCGTTTATATTATTTTCGTTTAAAAATGGCGATGCTGCCGATATGGCACTGATAAAATATGCGCATTTGCGCGTAATGAAATTAATTGACGTATTAAATGAATCTTTTGAGATAGTTGATATCATAGGTTATAACATTGCAGAGTTTTACCAAGAAATTAATCGCCGTAGTAACACATCAGATATGTCTGACATGTATACCAATTCAAACGAGCATCTGGAATAAATAATTGTTTAAATTAAAATTAGCTTTCGTTGCATTCATTTTAACCATAACGATCGCAGCCCCTTATAGTTCATCTCAACAACATAATAAAAATAAATTACCTGAAATTGGTGCTGCAGGTTTAAGTGTTCTATCAATTGATAAAGAACGCCAAATTGGCGATGCGATGATGAGACACTTGCGCTCATCTCAACCCCTTATTAACGATCCTGTTTTAAACGAATACATCAATGATCTTGGCAACCGAATGGTGAGACATGCTCAAGATGTAAATTACAATTTTGAATTTTTTCTGATTAATAGCAAAGAGCTTAATGCTTTTGCGTTTTTTGGTGGTCACATTGGCGTGCACAGCGGCTTACTGACCACGGCCGACACGGAAAGCGAATTAGCTTCAGTGATCGCTCATGAAATTTCTCATGTCACACAACGGCATTTAGCTCGAAGAATGGAGTCTCAAAACAGAAATCAGCCGTTGACAATGGCTGGCATGATCTCAGGTGTGTTATTAACCTTAATCAATCCTACTGTGGGTATGGCTGCATTAACAACAAGCATGGCAGCCTCACAACAAGCAGGCATTAATTACACTAGAGGTAATGAAAAAGAAGCGGATCGCGTTGGCATTCAACTATTAGCCAACAGTGGATTTGACCCTATGGGTGCGCCCAACTTTTTTGGCAAAATGAGTGAAAAATACCGTTATACCAGCAAACCTCCGGCGATGCTGTTAACTCACCCTATGCCAGAGTCGCGTATTTCCGATGCGAGAATACGAGCACAAAACTTCCCAAGCACAACTGTGGCGCCTAGTTTGCAATTTGAACTTGCTAAAACCAGAATAATTGCTCGCTATGAAAATACCCCGAAAGAGAATATTAAACTCTTTTTAAAGCAATTGGATAAACAGCAATATGCTTACAGAGCGTCTGCACAATATGGCTTAGCCATCGCTTATTTTGAAAATAAAGACTATCAACAAGCACAAACGATATTAGAAATGTTACTCAACGAAGATAAGAATAATTTATTCTACGTGGATGTATTAACCGACACTCTGATCAATACCAAGCAATTTGATGCCGCTCTCAAAATGCTCGCTGATCTCAATTTATTAATGCCAAATAACCAAGTGGTTGCGTTAAATTTTGCCAACACCTTAAATGAAGCTAAGCAATTTGAACGTGCTGAAACGGTGCTGCAAGATTTTCTGCTCGTTCATGATCAAAATTTTATTGCTTACGATCTGCTCACTCAGGTTTATCAAAAACAAAATAAAATGTCGATGATGCACGCCACAAAAGCCGAAGTGTACGCTTTGTTAGGCGCCTACCCTCGCGCTGTTGATGAATTACAAACGGCATACAATTTTGCCGATGACAGACCTTTGATTAAAAAGCGGATTAAAGCGCGTATCATTCAGTTACAAGAGCAAGAAGACAAGCTTAAACGATTAAATTAAAATCACTCAACTTTTCAGAAAAAGAGAAACATATGTTAACTATTTACCACAATCCTCGCTGTTCTAAAAGCCGTCAAACCTTGGCACTCATTGAAGAAAACAATCAAGAAGTAACCGTTGTTGAATATTTAAAAACACCCTTCACCAAAGAGCAGATCGTTAATATTCTCAAGGTGTTATCTGTAAAACCAATAGAGATAATGCGTACTAAAGAAGCCGAATTCTCTGAACAGAATTTAAAAGAAGCAGATGACGAAACGCTAATCAATGCCATGGTGAATACCCCTAAATTAGTAGAACGCCCTATTGTTGTTAAAGGCAATAAAGCGGTAATCGGTCGCCCGCCAGAAAACGTTCTTACGCTTATTTAAAGATCTTTTCATTAACTAGTCACAAAATTAAGTACCCTTAAAATGCAACGAAAACTTTCAACGGCAACGCATAAAAAAATCGCTTTAACAGGTTATTTTTCATTACTCTTGTTTATGCCACTTTGGTTATTAGTGCTCAATCCCTCAAGCGGGTTGTCTCCATTAATCACCTTATGCTTTTTTACTTTGCCTTTATTATTTCCAATGAAAGGACTTATTAATGGAAATCCCTACACTTTCGCTTGGTCAAACTTTGTCGTTATGATTTATTTCTTACACAGTTTAACAACGTTATGGGTGTCTCCTGAAGACAGGTTATGGGCGAGTTTAGAGTTGTTTTTTGCCACGATAATGTTTATTTCGGGCACGTATTACGCGAAATATCGCGGGCAAGAATTAGGGTTGAGTATCAGGGAAAAGAAAAAATAATCGTCCTTGCGACTTCTTATTTAGCGTTTCTTTGCTTATTCAGCTTATTCCGTTTTATTTACAATGACTTGCTTAATAAAAGGAATAGTGATTTTTCGCTGTTCCCTGATAGATGCTTTATCTAATTTATCTAAAGCATCAATCAGCGTATTCATATCTCTGGACAAACGTGATAACAAATATTTCGCCACTTCGTCGGTCAATAATAAGCCGCGTTGCATAGCTCTAAATTGAATAGCGACAGTTTTTTCTTCATCAGTTAACGGCTTAACTTGTTCTACTAAGCCCCATGATAAACGTGAACGGAGATCAGGTAACGATAGCGCTAATTCATTCACACTCTTATCGCCGGTAATGATCAATTTTTTATTATGCTCCGATACTCGATTATATAAATCAAATACCGCTTGTTGCCATTGAGTTTGCTCAGTGATCAATTGAATATCATCTAAACAGATCAAATCTATATGCTCTAAACTATCTAAGACTTCGACAGATAAATGCTGTATTTCAGAAAACGACAAACAAACCGACGTCATGCCCTGCTCTTGCGCAAATGCACAACAAGCATGAAGCAAATGTGATTTACCCACGCCAGATAAACCAAACAAATAAAAGCCATTAATGCTGTCTTTAGCTTCGATAGAGTTGCTTAGGTTTGGGGCAATATAATGTTTTAATAAGTTCACTACCGATTGATTGATATCACTTTGATAGCTAACAAATGTCTCATCATCAGGCAACTGAACAGAAAGAGTTAATTGGTTACTCACTGCGACTCCCAATAAAATAATGGAACCGCTTGCTCAGCATTTGGATTAAGCGGGTCAATACGTTGCTGCAAGCCTTTATGCAACTTTAATGAAGACATTAACGCTTGCTCAGAACCTAATAAGGTTAACTGAAAACGTCTGGTAGTGCCGACAGCCTGCACTAACTTTATCGATTGCACAGCTGATAACTGTTGTAAAAACTGACTAACTTGCACATAACGAGCTAAAGAATCAATATTAGCGACATCCATTTCAAATTGATTATTTTCATCAGTTGTTAACGCATATCTTTGGTAAATATCGTCAGTAATATCACTCAATGCTTGCGTAATTAATGCTGATTTATCAACACCATAATAACGTTCACTAAAACGTTGAGTTTGATCATTATTAGCAGTAGAAATAAAACTCCAATCAAGGGCGATAGGTGCTTGGCAAAGTAGTTGGCAATTTTCAGCAAGCAGTAACTGCTCTTCAGATAATAAGGTATTATTTGATACTCGAATAATCACAATGGCTTCGGGAAAAAACTGCTCAGAAGCTTGAAAAATGGGTTGCTTAAATCTCCCCCAAACATCCGATACCGTCACTTGATTATCAGTCAAATCTAGTGAAGATAAGACAACCGGTAGCCCACGTGATGTTGAGAAGTCTTCTACCGTTTGGGTTAACTC
>DAINNQ010000177.1:0-5759 GCA_036735825.1 Alteromonadaceae bacterium
AAGAACTCGGGTATGTCCTTAAGTAAAATTAAAGCATATACCAGTGCTTTTTACAGTGGTGACAAAGTAGCTTGTGTAAATCAGCTTGAAGAGCACTTAGACCTGTTGCTTAACCAACAAGAAAATATAAAGCACTATATTGATGTAACCACCAAAAAAATTTTTAAATTTAAAAATGCTCTTGACCTAGACCATACTCTAGGTTGCTAACCTAGCTTTCAATTTTTTAAGGAGAGAATAAATGAAAGTTAATGTAGCAATCGTAAACGCCTTTGTAGATAGCGAATTTGGTGGGAATCCTGCAGGTGTCGTGTTAGACGCAGACGCGCTTAATAGTGAGCAAAAGCTTGCTGTGGCGCAACAAGTTGGGTTGTCAGAAACCGCATTTGTTTCAGCATCTGAAGTCGCCGACTTTAAGTTAGACTTTTTTACCCCACAAAAGCAAATTGCCCATTGTGGTCATGCCACTATAGCCACATTTAGTTTACTGTCACAGCTTAATAAATTAGACAATCAACAGACCTCTAAAGAAACCATTGATGGTAGAAGAGATATTTTCGTTACGGGTGACTTTGCCTATATGAGTCAATTAAAGCCTAGCTACAGCCAGGTAGAAGAGTCTAATGATGCTATTTTTCAGGTAATTGGTGTGAGTAAAGACAATGTAATATCACCTCCTATTATTGCCAATACTGGTAACTCGTTTTTAATTGTCGGCGTTTCGTCTATTGACACGTTATTGGCAATGACTCCTAACCTACCAGCTATAGCCGAGTTATCTGAAAAGTATGGTTTGATAGGGGTATATGTATATACCTTTGAAAGTAATGTGCAGGGACGCGATGCTAGTACACGGATGTTTGCGCCTTATTATGGCATAACGGAAGAGGCGGCAACAGGCATGGCTGCAGGTCCGCTTGCCTGCTTTTTATATGATCATATGAACATTGATAAGAAAACTATGCTTGTTGAACAAGGTTACTCGATGACACCACCTTCACCGAGTTGTATTGAAGTTGTCTTAGACGTAGAGCAAAAACAAATTTTAGGCCTTAAAGCAGGTGGGGTGGGTAAGCCTTCAAAGTACGTGGAGGTGGAAATTTAAAGAGGTACACAAAGGCGAAACCAAATTTAATTTGGGAGTAATTATAGTTGCTGTTTTATTAGACAGAGCGTAGTGCTCCTTTTATTTTTCACCAGACTAGTAGGTTAGTACTCAGTTGAAGTAACAATAACAACTAGTTTATGAGGTAGTAAGGATAGTAATGTTAAACACTAAGCCTAAGATTATTGAACTTAATACAATAAGTCGTGCGAATTATTCAACACATAAATTGGTGTCAGGTATAGATAATTTTCGTCTGATACCAACATGGCGTACGTATATCGCCGAGTATTTTTTTAAAACGGGTTTTGTGTTATTGGGCGCAATTTTTATTGTTTTTTATTTAGATGAACAAATAGCGTTACAACCATTAGCTATTATTCTCATCTCTATGTCAGTGATTTCATTGTTTCTCAAATGGCTATTTAAGCGTAAATATGCTCACATTGTTTTTAATAAACAACAAAATAAAGTCTACAACACATACACGTTAACAGAGACAACACTCTCTGATATTTCAAGTGTAGAAATTATTGACCGACATGAATGGGGAACTCTTAGTGAAGATCATAATTATAGCTACCGGTTTTATGTCTTGCTGTTACGCACCCAAAGCGGTCAACTTTATTCTGTGTTATCTAATGCAGCTTATCGAGATATCGAAGCCATAGCACTCAGTATTGCAAATTTTCTGGGCGTTGAACTAAAAAATAAAAATGGCTGAGCCTAGGTTGCTATTCAATTAATTAACTGTAAATCGCAGACAAAATCAAAATAAAATATGTTAAAAATAAAACCCCAAATTATAGAACTTAATACCGTAGGGGCTTGTAACTTTTCATCTCATCGACTGTTATTGGATAAAGGCTGTTTAAGGCTAGTGCCGAGATTACGTTCTTATTTTGGTGAATATTTTATGCTATTTGGTTTCGCGTTTATCGGCGCTATTATTTTATACTTCTATACGATTGGGCAAATGGAACTCAAGCAATTAGCTATTATATTGAGTATTTTATTTGCAGTCGTTATGTTATTTAAATGGCTGTTTAAACGAAGCTATGCACATATCATCTTTGATAAACAAAACGATAAAATATATAACGCACACACGATTAAAAGCATCTCATTTTCTAGTATCAAAAGTGTAGAAGTGCGCCGTAAAAAAGAATGGAATATCAATGACGAGAAATCTGGATATACTGTTTACGGTGCGGTTTTAAAAGATAACAACGGGCATTGCTATTCGGTTGTTTGGAATACGGCTTATCTAGATATTCAAGCTATTGCTATGGATATCGCCAACTTTATTGGTGTTGAGCTAAACATGCTAGTCGATGAATGATAGGTGCTTAGGGGATGTCTTCACAGCTACTTTTTTTTATGAGCGCGCTTGGGGCCTTTAATGGCTTATTGCTTTCGCTATTTTTATTTATTTCTAAACCAAGAACGGTACAGCGCTTATTACTTGGCGGTTTATTGTTGATGATAAGCCTTCGAATATCTAAGTCTGTCTGGTTTTATTATCATCCTGATGTTGGAAAGCAGTTCTTGCAGCTGGGGTTATCAGCTTGTTTTCTTATTGGCCCTTTTATGTATTTTTATGCAAGCAGCATAGTAAGAAAAGTGTCCTCACAACATGTTCATTGGCGTTGGCACTTAACGATATTGGTAATTATTTTAGTGATTGTTGGCAGTTTGTATCCATATCAAACGAACAGTGAATTATGGGGGCAGTTTTATAGGATTATCAATTATTTTTGGGCCGTTTATTTATTCCTCGCCGGCTATAAGTTGAAAAATTTGATCACAGTATACGTTAAAAACAAAGCTCAGCTTAAAAATGAGCAAAAGCTCTGCATACATATCTTTATTGGGACTAGTATTATTTGGTTGGCTTATTTCACTGCTTCTTATACCTCTTATATTGTAGGTGCACTATCGTTTTCATTTATCGTCTATGCTTCTGCGCTAGTTTGGTTACTCCCTAAAGTTGAACGTCAGGCCATTGAGAAGAAAACGCCATATTCCGATAAGAAAATAGAACAAGGTTTTGCGGTAAAAGTTGAAAATAAACTATCGACTTTGATGAAAGAAGAGAGATTATATAAAGATCCAAACTTGAGCTTGCCAACACTAGCCAAAAAGTTACAAGTTTCTGTGCCGCAGTTATCACAAATTCTTAATGATAACTTCAACCAGTCATTTGCTCACTACGTAAATGCTTGGCGTATTGAAGAGGCTAAAAGATTGCTGGTAGAAAACCAGCGAATGACCATAGAGCAAGTTGCGGAGTTATCAGGTTACAATTCACAATCTACTTTTTATGCGAGCTTTAAGCAGTTTGTTGACTGTACGCCGGCTAAATACCGATTAAACGTCAAAAAAGCGAATAGTTAACTTTCGAAATTATAATTTCGTCATTTGAAATTATATTAACCTAATGTTCTTTTTGTGTTTTTTAATCATGCTACTTTTAGTTTTAATTTAGCGAGTAGAGATATGAAAACATTTTTTAAATTATTCACTTTTACCTTTCTTCTGATTACTAAAGTTAATGCCGGCCAGTTTGAAAACCAACAAGTAGAAGCGGCATTAAAACTTTATATAAATGGTACTTCGTATAATGATCAGCAGCAGATCAAATCTGCCTTTGCCCGAGATGCATTATTACTATTGGATAAAACAGGGGTAGATTTTTGGCCTGTACCGGTAAAGCACTATGCTTCATGGTTTTCTGAACAAAAGAAAGGTCAGTTCAATGGCCGCATTGGTGAAGTCTTATCAATAGATATTGATGGTAATATTGCTACGGCAAAGGTTGAGATACTTATTCCAACTAAAGAAACCCGTTATGTTGATATGTTCTTACTAAAAAAACTCGACACTGGCTGGAAAGTTATTAGTAAAACAGCGGCATCATCACCAAGTGAGAGAAGTGGCGAAAGAATTTTATTTATAGTTTCCAATGCACATTTTCATGGAGATACTCAGTTACCCGCTGGTGTAAGCTTTGGCGAAATAGTTAAAGCATTCGATACATTTATTCAGGCTGGTTATACCGTTGATTTTGTCAGCCCTAAAGGTGGTGCAATTCCACTAGCGTATGTCAACACATCAATCCCTGTTCATAAGCAATACTTGTATAACAGAGATTTTATGTATGCGATTGGTAATACCAAAACCCCTGAGCAAATAGATCCAAGTCGCTATAAAGCTGTACATTACATTGGGGGAACTAATGCCATGTATGGTGTTGCTGACAATCAGGCTATTCAAGATATCACCATGGAAATTTATGAAAAGCACGGTGGTATTATCTCTTCTGTATGCCATGGCACAGCTGGGATCGTAAACTTAAAAACTAAAGACGGGAAATACTTAGTTAACGGTAAACGAATTTCTGGATATCCAGAAGCATATGAAAATCAATCAAAAGCCTACTTTAAAGAGTTTCCATTTTTTATTCAAAAAACAGTTGAAGAGCGAGGCGGGCATTTCTTTTACTCAGAGCGTAATACGCCTCACGTAGAAGTTGATGGTCGAGTAGTTACAGGACAAAACCACCTTTCTTCTGCTCAAGTTGCAACAAAAATGATCGAACTATTAAGAGGTGGCTCTTAGGCTTTCCATTTTTAGGCACTAATAAAATTAGTGCAAAGCTGAAACCTAAAAATGAGAACAAATATTCATTAATTTAGTATTGCCCTCTCATTTTAACTTGTAAAATTAATAAACGAGTTTAAATAGAAAAAGCTGTCGTTTAAACTCGTCGCACTAATAAATCCGAATTATTGTCATTCGTTTGTAATATGGTGGCCCCCTATGTTATTGAGCTTTTTTTGGGACGATTTACTAACATTTGTAAACGGTTCAAAACAATATAGGAAATGCCGGAATCAACATTTTAAAAAATCTCCAGAGGTTTCTGATGGTATTTAAATAATTAAAAATGAGTTCGAATCTCTCCGCCGCCTCAGATTATGCAGTATTTAAATTTTGTGTACCCAAGAGTGTCCCCCAATAGAATAATCTACCCATAGCCCTTTATATTTAAGGTGTACTCATAATCGTGCCAGAGTATAGTGGCCTGGTTTTCAATGTGTTGGTTTTTATTGTTTGAATTCATTTTGTTCTTATTAAACAAATCGTAATTTGAACGATTTGATATAACTGACCATCATGAGGTTAGTGTACGCGTATCTGAAAGTGGCTGCATTATTTTTCAATAAAGATATAGATTCAATTTTGATATGACCGAGAATACTGTTTCCTCTGTAGCTGCACAGAATCTTTTAAGTTGACTTAAAACTTGTTTGAGGTTTTGTATTATAAAGAACTTGTGTTGTTTGTTTTTAGCTACAAAAGCGTATGTGTTGTGAAATAAAGCTAACAAAGGAAGATACAGCAAATGCAAATATCAGCAATGTGTTCGTGTTTGTTAACTTTATTCCGTTTATATATCAATTTATTCAAGTATCCATAAAACCTAGTATTTTAGGTTTTTAAGCTTGCTTATTTTTAATAAATTCATAAATATTATTTTGATAACTCATTAAGTAAAAATGCCGATATTTTTGCTGCAATATTAAACGTGGTTTTAGTACTTATTTCTCCTTTTCCAGAGCTATCAGTAAAAGGTGCTAATTCCATCATG
>DAINNQ010000178.1:0-5730 GCA_036735825.1 Alteromonadaceae bacterium
ACAACAGGATTATTGTTGCCGGATTGATACTATTTTTTTCCATTATTATTCCGTTAATAAAATCTGCGTTAATAGCCACCGCTTATTTAATTAAAAACATGGCATTAGCTCAAAAAATGTCTCGCTTTGTCAATATGATCGGGAAATGGTCAATGGCCGATGTTTTTGTTGTCGCAATATTTTTAGCGGTAATGTCAACCAATCATGCTGAAACGCAAAGCAGCCATCAATTAACCATTTTTTCTTTTAAGCTCGACATCTTGATCAGCAGCTCGACTTTATCAAACATAGGGACAGGCTTTTACTACTTTACTGGCTATTGTCTTGTTTCAATTTTTGCCAGCCAGCTATTTAACTACGGTTTGTCCAAACATATTATTAACGCGAACATTGACGAGAGTTATACATAGCAAAAGTTATTCAAGCTTTATTTATCAAGAAGTAATGATTCAAGACGTTGAGCGGCTACTTGATTTTCAGTACTGTAACCAATGTATTGAGGTACGCTAACAATCAGCTTATCGAATACCTTTATTGGTAACTGGTTTTGTTTAATAATTTGCTGAGCCCAAACTCTATCAACTACCATTGTATCACCTTGCCCAGCAGTTAATCGATGAAACAATCGCTTAGTTGCTGTAGCTTCACCGGTATAAAAAGACACTTTTACTATTTTTGCTGACATTTCAATCATCTTTTCTTCAAGGACTTTAGGGTAGTTATAAGAACGCGCAATAATAATGCGGAGGTTTTGGCTTGCTATAATTTCCTCGAAGGTCAATTCATTTTCACGAGTAACAGCAAAAGTTAACTCCCAATCACTTATCGGTTCTTTGATTAAAGCTAAATTGTCGTTTTCATCAACATGCAAAATAAAATCAATTTTTTTTGAAATAACAGCTTGTTTGCATAGATGAAACGGTAGTTCTGAAAATTTATAACGGATATTAGCAGCTATCAATTTTTGTTTTAAATAATCAATCGTTACGCCATTGTCTTGCTTACTTTCATCTAGAAACGCGTAGGGTCGCCACTCTTCATAGCAAAATGACATGGCAATTTTGTCATCTGCTAACAATCTACTAGGGACAGAAAGTAGCCAAAAAATAAAAATACAATATCTCACTTATGACAACCAATAAAAAATTATTTAATTCAATTATAGTTCAAGCAAACTAAAAGAAGGTTGTTTGAGCCAGAATTTTTTGACTGTTGTTTTAGCTGCTATTTTTTACCAGCTAAGAGTGCGAAAACAAAAAAACCGTCATGTTGACGGTTTTTTAAATAAGAAGAGATAAAATTAGCCGTTGATAAAATCAACACCTTCTTTGATATCTGCTTTAAGTGTTGCCAGCATGTCATCTTTAGCTTTTTGCTCAAATGCGCTTAATTCACCGTAAGGTAAAATTTCTTCAATACCGTTTTTACCTAAACGAATTGGATGAGCAAAATATTCTGCATCGCCATTTTCAACAGCAACATAAGCGTAATCAACCACTTCTTCACCGTTTAAGCCTTTAACTAAAGACATACAAAAACGAGCGGCAGCTGCACCCATTGATAATGTCGCTGAACCGCCACCAGCTTTAGCATTGACAACTTCTGTACCCGCATTTTGGATACGAGGTGTTAAGCTTGCTACTTCTTCATCAGAGAAAGTAACACCTTCAACTTGTGATAATAAAGGTAGAATCGTTGTACCTGAGTGACCACCGATTACTGGAATTTTAACATCGCTAACATTTAAACCTTTTAATTCAGCAATGAAGGCTTCACTACGAATAACGTCAAGTGTTGTTACTCCGAAAACGCGATTAGCATCGTAAGTACCTGCTTTTTTGAACACTTCAGCAACAATCGGTACAGTGCCATTTACTGGGTTAGTAATAATACCTACTAATGCTTTAGGACAATTTTTAACAATGCCTTCAGCTAACGTTTTAATGATACCCGCATTTACCGCAAATAAATCAGCACGATCCATACCTGGTTTACGAGGCATACCTGCTGGGATGATAACAATATCAGCGCCTGATAATGCTGAATCTAATGAGTCAGCACCAAAACCTTCAACTTTAACTGCTGTAGGGATATGGCTTAAATCAACAGCTACACCAGGAACCACTGGTGCAACGTCATATAAAGATAACTCAGAACCAGCTGGTAATTGAGTTTTTAATAATAATGATAACGCTTGGCCGATACCGCCAGCTGCGCCTAATACTGCTACTTTCATTGGGTGTCTCCGAAATTTGAGTAATTACGTAAATATTTGCCGGCAAAAGATATAGCATATACCAACAAAAAACAATGTTTAATCGTGTAATGACTTACAAGGATAGCGTATAATTGCGCCAACGGAATAATACTTAAGTATTAAATCGACTCGATATTCACAATTCATTTGATCAATATACATAGAAAGCGTTATGACAACCGTACAACAAAAACAAGAAGCACTGGTTCAAGCATTTAAAGATTTATTAAAAGAAGAACAATTTGGCTCACAAGGTGAAATTGTTGATGCGCTTAAAGCACAAGGTTTTGAAAACATCAGCCAGTCAAAAGTCTCTCGAATGTTAAGTAAATATGGTGCGGTGCGCACACGTAATGCTCGTCAAGACATGGTGTATTGCTTACCAGCAGAACTTGGTGTGCCAACGGCTAAAAGTCCGTTACGACAATTAGTGCTTGATATTGAACATAACGAAATGATGATCATCATTCGTACTAGCCCAGGGGCTGCACAATTGATTGCGCGCTTGTTAGACAGCTTAAGCAAAAGTGATGGCGTTTTAGGCACAATAGCAGGTGATGACACCATTTTTATTGCGCCAACAAATGTCAGTGAAATAAAGAAAACTATTGAGAAGCTCGAACTACTCTTCTCAAAAAATCTCAACTAATTTATTCAGCCAGCTTAGCCAGAATATTCAAACTGGGAGCGAAAAATGCGGCTCCCGTTTCTGCTTGGGTATATTTGAGCATGTGGTCAAAATTACCATGTTCGTCCCCTACAATCATGCTTTTGAGCATCAATTCAAAAGGTTCTGGTGAGCGGCAGTAGGAAACAAAAAACAGCCCTTGTAATTTCATGTCACCGTACGGCATGCTCTGACGGACAATTTCAATACTGTTACCGTCTTCGTCTTTAATATTGGCTCGTTTTATATGCGAGGTTTCTGGTTTGTTTTCACTGGTGTATTCTTCGTTATCAATTTTTGTGCGCGCAAAAACGTCCTCTTGCTCTTTCACTTCTAATCGATTCCAGAGATTAAGGTTATGACGATAACGCTGAATATGTAAGTAGCTTCCTGCGGCAAAATCCGCATCGGCTTCATCAGAAATTAGCGCAACATGACGGCGATGTCGCCCTCTAGGATTCTCAGTACCATCTACAAATCCTGTTAAATCTCGTCCATCTAAAAAGCGAAAACCTCTCACTTGTTCGATCAATTCAACACTATCTGCTAACAACGCACACACTTTACCTGCAACAATATGATTAACATCAGCACGATCACTGCGCACTTCAATGTATAAATCGTAATTGACTGAAGGAGCGATACGATCGTCGCAAGAGATTTCACTAAACGCTTTTAAAGATTTTGGCCGAGCAGCTGGGTATATTTCATCCCAATAATTAGCTCCAATGGCGACTACTCCGGTTAAATTACTTTCAGAAAAACGATCGGCATATTTATCGAATAACGCAGGTAAGCGTGATAATGCTTTGCGGATATGATCATCTTTGTCATCCAAGGCATTAAAAAGTAGATAGTAACCATGCAAACTTGGTTCTGCACATATACCAAATTGTTCTCTTGCCATAATTCATTGACCGTCATGAGTAGTAGTTAATCTGCTAATTTTACACAATTTAATTAATTTAGCAGTATTTGTTTATTAACTAAGCTTAAGAAGTTTGTTCAGTGTTTCACTTCTTAGCGCTTGAAATTTATACACGCCAAAATAAAAAAACACCAACTCATTTAATAGTTGGTGTTTTCTACAAGTACTCTATTGGTAAGTTAAGTTAGCGAACTAACCTCTCGTGAATTCTGGATAAGCTTCCATACCACAGTCAGACTTATCAACACCTTCATATTCTTCTTCAGCGCTAACACGAATGCCCATAGTTAACTTCAACACATACCAAACCACAAAGCTTGTCACAAAAACCCAAGCAAAAATGGTAGCAGCTCCAATAAGTTGACCGCTAAATGACGCACCGTCGTTTGTTACTGGCACTAATAATAAACCAAATAAACCAACCACACCGTGAACAGAAATAGCACCAACAGGATCGTCAATCTTCATTTTATCTAAGCTAATGATTGAGAAAACCACAATCACACCACCAATAGCACCAAACAGAGTTGCTTGTAATGCCGTAGGCGTTGAAGGTTCAGCAGTAATCGCAACTAAGCCTGCTAATGCACCATTTAACGCCATGGTTAAATCAGCTTTTTTGAATAAAAACTTGGCTAAAATCAATGCAGCAACGGCACCACCAGCCGCGGCAGCATTTGTATTTAAAAATACCATAGCGACAGCGTTTGAGTTACCGATGTCACCTAATTTTAAAACTGAACCGCCGTTGAATCCGAACCAACCCATCCATAAAATGAAAGTACCTAATGTAGCAAGTGGTAAGTTAGCACCTGGAATAGCGTTTACACGACCATCAGCGCCATATTTACCTTTACGAGCACCTAGTAATAACACCCCAGCTAAAGCAGCAGATGCACCAGCCATGTGAACGATACCTGAACCTGCAAAATCAGAGAAACCTAAATCACCCAAGGTATATAAGCCAAATACAGCGTTACCACCCCAAGTCCAGCTGCCTTCCATTGGATAAATAACAGCAGTTAATACCACGGTAAAAGCAAGGAATGCCCAAAGTTTCATGCGCTCAGCAACCGCACCTGAAACAATTGACATAGCAGTAGCAACAAAAACCACTTGGAAGAAAAAGTCAGATGCTTTTGAATAAATTGCGCCACCAGTAAATCCGTCTTCACGCTCAGCGAAAGATTTTAAAACAGCTTCAGTATCAACCGTTTCAATACCTGATAAGAAAAAGCCACCGCCATACATAATTTCATAACCGCATGCTAAATACATGATGCAAGAAATTGCATATAACGCGACGTTTTTCGTTAAAATTTCTGTGGTGTTTTTAGCTCGAACTAAACCTGCTTCAAGCATAGAGAAGCCCGCAGCCATCCACATAACTAATGCGCCACACACTAAGAAATAAAACGTGTCCATGGCATATTGAAGATGAAAGATATTTTGTTCCATGATATTCCCCTAAAGTGCTTCTGCGTCATTTTCGCCAGTACGAATACGTATGGCTTGCTCAAGGTTGTAAACAAAAATCTTACCGTCACCTATTTTACCGGTGTATGCAGACTTTGTGATGGCATCAACTAAACGTTCAACAACATCGTCATTTACAGCTATTTCAAGTTTTACTTTCGGTAAAAAGTCGACTTGATATTCAGCCCCACGATATAATTCCGTGTGACCTTTTTGACGGCCAAAGCCTTTAACTTCACTAACCGTTAACCCTTCTACACCAATTTCTGAGATAGCTTCACGCACATCATCAAGTTTAAATGGTTTTATAATTGCGCTAATAAGTTTCATTTATTACCCCTGTTTTTTGTTTGGACATGAGTAGCCTATTGTTATACCAACCAACTATTTACTATATTTAAC
>DAINNQ010000179.1:0-5720 GCA_036735825.1 Alteromonadaceae bacterium
TTATCAGATATACAACGCACATATTGTGATTGTCGGTATTGGCGGTGTTGGCTCATGGGTTGCAGAAGCACTAGCTCGTACGGGTGTTGGAAGAATTACCTTAATCGATTTAGATGATATTTGTACGACGAATATTAATCGTCAGATCCATGCATTAACAACCACCGTTGGTGAAAGTAAAGTTGATGTTATGGCTGAAAGAGTTAAGCAAATCAATCCTGAATGCCAGGTTCATTGTATTGAAGACTTTGTAACACTCGATAACCTTCATGATACGCTTAGCCAAGGTTATGATTATGTGATTGACGCAATAGATTCGGTAAAAATTAAAACTGCTATTATCAATTATTGTAAGCGGAATAAATTACCTATCATTACGATAGGCGGTGCTGGTGGCCAAACAGATCCCAGTCAAATTCAAATCACAGACTTAAGTCAAACTTATCAAGACCCTTTGCTTTCTAAAGTGCGAAATCAACTTCGTCGTGATCATAATTTTAGTCGTGCTGATGCGTCTAAACAGCGCCAACGAAAATTTGGTATTGATGCTGTTTTCTCAACTGAGCAACTTATGTATCCAGATGCGGATGGTGAAGTATGCTACGCGAAACAAAGTCAAGATGGCGCAATGCGCCTAGATTGCAGTGGCGGTTTTGGTGCAGCGACCCATGTCACGGCAAGTTTTGCTTTTTTTGCAGTTGGTAAAGCAATTAATAAATTATTAAAAAAGAAAGCTAAATAATATTACTTTGCTTGGCTCAATTAACTTACCAACTTAATAACCAACTGACTAAGTAACTTACTAAGTAACTAACTGACTAAAGTTTTTATTTTTTGAACAATAGCCATTAGCCCATTCGACCGTGATGGGCTTAAATGCTTGATTAAGCCAAGCGCATTAAAATACTCTTCAATATCAAAATGAATAATTTGCTCAGCACTTTTATGATTATATGCTGCAAAAACCACGACGAGTAATCCCCTGATAACTTTTGCTTCACTATCTGCGCTAAAACTAAAAATTCCTTCTGGAGACTTTTCTACCACCAACCAAGCGGCGCTTTCACACCCTGAAATTAAACTTTGCTCACTACGCAGTGCTTTAGGTAATCTGTCGAGTTTTTTCCCAAGCAGCATAAGTTCACGATGTTTAGCATCCCAGCTTTTGGCATTTGAGAATAATTGAACAATTTTAGCATCATCGAGTTGCCGATCTTTCTGGAAAGCAGGCACTAGCTTTTGTTGGTCATTCGTGGATAAATCATCCGCTAAAATGCCGGTTAAAATAGCAATAAAGCGATCAACTTCTTCAAAGGTATTGTAAGGCGCTAACGAAAGTCGCAAACAACCATCTACAGATAAGTAGTCCATTAAAGGCATAGCACAATGGTGCCCCACTCGAACGGCAATACCTTGGCTATCGAGTGAAGCGGCAATATCTTGAGCATGATGGCCAGAAATTAAAAATGAAAAAATGGGCACATCAGGTTGCCCGAGGGTTAAAAATTTTACTTCAGCAATTGCCGACAATGCCTTAAAACAATAGTCAGTTAATTTTTTTTCGTATGCACAATGTTGATTTAATTGGTGCTTTTCAATAAATGATAAGGTTGCCGAAAAAGCGATAACTGCAGCAACATTAGGCGTTCCAGCTTCAAACTTAAAAGGAAGTTCGTTATAAGTAGTCGCACTAAAACTAACTTTTTTTATCATCTCACCACCCGTTTGAAAAGGCGGCATGTTTGCTAATAACGTTTGTTTACCATACAAAATACCTAACCCCATTGGGCCATACATTTTATGCGCAGAAAACACATAAAAGTCACAGTCTAATTGTTGAACATCAACAGGAATATGGGCAATAGCCTGTGCGCCGTCAATTAAACTTAGTGCGCCAACTTGTTTAGCACGCAAAATCACTTGTTCAATATGGTTAAGCTTTCCAATAACATTTGAGACATGATGACAACAAACTATTTTGGTTTGCTGAGAAATAACTTGCTTGATCTGGCTTTCATCGACTTTCCCAAATTTATCAAGTGGAAGTATTTTTATGATCGCGCCCGTTTGTTCAGCAACCACTTGCCAAGGAACGATATTGGCATGATGTTCAGCGTAGGATAAAACTATTTCATCCCCTTTTTGTAAGTGAGTTCTGCCCCATGATTGCGCAATTAAGTTGATACTTTCGGTTGTACCTTTCGTCCAAATGATTTCTTTTGATGAGCTTGCGTTAATAAATTTTTGCGTTAATTGTCGAGTTTTCTCAAAAGCAATGGTGGCTTGAGCACTTAAAGAATGTGCTGCTCGGTGAACATTAGCGTTATACGATTGATAGTATTCGCTTTCTTTTTCGATCACACAAAGCGGTTTTTGAGTGGTTGCACCATTATCGAAATATACCAATGAGTGATTGTCAATTTTCTGTTCAAGGATCGGAAAATGTTGCCTAAATTCATTGATATTAAATACAGTCATTTCATTTGCTTTAATAAATTGTACTGCTGGTAATTATACCTAAAAGCTGTTCAATAACGCGATTGAATATTTAAAATCATGTGAATAATAAGGCTTTTAAATGGTAAATCTGCTATAAATGGTACCTGTTGAGTTTGAGGTGTATGGCATGGCTTTATTTTCATGGTTTAAAAGCACCAATAAAGACAATAGCGTTAATCAAAAAGATCTCCAAATGATAGAAAAAATGGATTCTTTTAGAGCCATTACAATGTGGCCCATTGCAAAAGTAAAAAATAAGACTCTCTGCTCATCACTTCATCAGCAGACGAAATCAAACGTTCATGAGCAAAGTGTAATAACTGATGTTGCCAAAATATCAAATGATTTAACATCCTCTTGCAAAGATAAAACAGATAAAGCAAAAACTACTTAATGATATTTAAGCTCAGATTTAGCGCATCATTTGTGCATTTTGAATATTAGTATGAAAACTCGGCATTAAATATTTATTCGGATTTTCACGCAACATATCAATATATTGCTTAGGTAAAGGCATTTCAAAATACTCAAGTTGTGTCATTTGTGAAATAGGTTTTACTGCTTGTAAACTTCTACCTGTATTATCTGAAAAACCTCTTTCACCAGCACATGTATTACTTAAAAACACGCCTATTTCACCTTGATACTTTGGAGGTGTACCTAACTTCCAACCCTCATGATATTGCATAAAAATGGGCGTTTGTTTTTCAATTTTACTGCCCCAGGCTAAATGGCGTAACACTTGCTCTCGTAAAGTCTCTCGCTCACCGTAATATATTGGTTCAAGAACGGCAATATTATGAGAAAATGACTGCGATTGCGCAGACAAACACTTGGCATGATTGGTTGGTAAAGGGTATTCATCAATAAACCCTAACAAATGGGTTAATTCATGAATAAATACGGCAAACGTGTCTTGGCGGTCAAGGTACATTATGCCGTGATTAACATTCGCCCCACCTTGAGGCAGTAAAACACCAATAAAGCGAGTGGAAATTGTTGACTCATGTTGCTGCCAAATATCTTCACGGCATTGAATAACGTCATCTTCCCAGTGCTGACATGCCAGTTCATCCATTGAGATGTAACGCGGAGAACTAAAACACACAAATTCAGCTAATGGGTGCTGGTTAATTTGATCAATAAGCTGTTGCACATAACGTAAATCATCTAGGTTGGTGGCAAACATTTGCACACTCGCGACACAATTTGTTGACATGATATTAGGAGATGGTTTTGAAGAAGCGACACCAAAATAGGCTAATTCGTAAGTTAACGCTTTTGCTAAAGGGTCATATGCATAACTTTGCTTTAAAAAGTCGCTTAGCTTTTGTGCGTTTTCAATATTGCCATTAATTAACGCTAATTCAATAGCTAACTTTAACGCCTTAAAAGATGAAGTCTCCCAACCAAGTCGCGAATCTTTCGACAATAACTGACTGGCTTTTTCATATCTCTGTTGAGTGAAGAACATTTGAGCTAATGCATAATTAGCCGCCGTGTTACCGAGTGATATTGCCTGTAAATACCAATATTCAGCTTGTTCGTGTTGCTGAGCTACTTGAAAATATTGAGCTAATGCTATTGCGTAGGATGGGGTTGTTCTGGCAAGTTTAGCTGTGGCACTCACCCATGAGTTAGAGCCTTTGGCTTGATGACGGTTTTGATACTCATAATAAGCAGGTAATTCAATAGATTTAGCATACGACAAGACAAGTTTATTAGCTTGATCACTATTTAATGAATAATTAAGGTAATCAATTAAAAAAAATGAGCGTAATAATAACGATACTATTACACTCATCAATATAACGATAACAATGCGCCAATGGGCTTTTTTCATAAATTATTGTTCGGCGTCTAAAGGTTCTAACGGCTCTCTACTTGCTTGCTGACGTAATAAGTCTAATTCTAATTTTGCGTATCTGTGTTCAACAAACTCATAAACATTTGTACTTAGCGCCAGCTTATAAAAATTGGCAGCCGAGCGTTTATCACCATGCAGTAAATTCAATTTACCTAAATAAAAGTACGCTTCGCATAATCGTTCACTAAACTCTTTATTCGAATTCACATTATTAGTGATTTGGGAAATAAAATCTTGCTGTGAAATCTCACCACTATATAAATAAACGATTTGCTTAGCCCAAAGTTCATCATCAATGTTATGCGCTCTTTCTTTCAATTTTGCGATTGCTTGTTGGCTATCGACTTCTTGCTCAATCAAATATAACCATAAAAGTCGATAAGGATCTGATTTTTGATGTGAATAAAAAGTAGTGAGATCATCAACCGCTAAATGAGCACGCTCACCATAATATAAGGCAATACCTCTATTTAAATAAGCATATTCATGTTGTGGCGCAAGCTCTAATGCAGAGTCAAAAGCTTCGTATGCCTGATCAAATTCTTGTAACTGCGTAAAATGAATACCTAAAAAGTTATACGCATCCACCATGTCAGGTTTTATCCGCAAAGCACGATTAAAGTCTAATCTTGCTAATGAACGCAAACCAACGCTGTCGTAAATCACACCACGATCATAAAATAACTGTGCTCGCTGTTCGTCGGTAATTTCTGCTCTTTGCAGTACTTCAGTCAAACGCGCTAATGCAATTTCACTCTTGTAGTTTATTGCTAAGGGCTCAGCAATTACCAATTGTTCAATAGCTGAGTGATGACCTTGATTTGTTGTCGTACAACCTTGGCTAACGAGCACCATGGCCACAACAACAAAACTCACCAAATGTTTTAATAATAATTTCACTGAAAATAAAAACCAATATGTAAGGACGCTTCGATTATACCTAAGCGTTAAGCAATTGCGAGCGACAAGCAATGAAAACACTCAGGTTTAATGTGATTATTTAATCCAAGTGGCTACTTTAATTGCACACTCTTTAAGATAAAATCAAACTTTCGGTCGCGCTAACAGTCAGTCGTGCTAATTCTTTAAATTAAACAGTTTGATTAAATAGCTTCTGCGTTTTCTTCGCCTGTTCTAATACGAATAACACGTTCTACTTCCGTAACAAAAATCTTGCCATCACCAATTTTACCTGTTTGCGCTGTTTCCATGATGGCACTGATACAACGTTCAACATCTTCGGTTTTTACCACGATTTCTAATTTTGCCTTAGGCAGGAAATCAACCATATACTCTGCACCGCGATACAACTCGGTATGGCCCTTTTGACGACCAAAGCCTTTCACTTCTGATA
>DAINNQ010000180.1:0-5670 GCA_036735825.1 Alteromonadaceae bacterium
TTTAAGACAAAAATTAAAATTTCATCTAGATATATTCTTTTTTGGAATAAAAAAGCGATTTCTATTCTTTTTGCTTTGGCTAAACAGCGACTATTATTTCACTAATATTTTGAAATGGGCGAGTTGACAGTATGTTGTCAGAACAAAATTTAAATCAAACTATGCTAAATGCAGAACAGTTAAGTACGTTAAAAGAAGTCATTGGTACTTATTCTCCATTACAACTAGCATGGGCAAGTGGCTATTTAGCAGCGAAGAGCGAAGGTTCTTCTGTGGCTGTATTACCTACAGCAAGTATGGCTCAACCATCATCAACATTAACTATTCTATACGGTTCTCAAACAGGTAACGCCAAAGGTGTGGCTAAATCGTTAGCAGACAAAGCAACGGCACAAGGGTTAACTGTTGATTTCAAAAGCATGGGTGAATTTAAGCCGAAAAGCATTAAAAATGTTACTCACCTATTAATTGTTGCTAGTACCAATGGTGAAGGTGAAGCGCCAGACGATGCTGTGGCATTACACGAGTTTTTATCGTCTAAAAAAGCACCACGTTTAGAGCATTTGCAATACAGCGTATTAGCGTTAGGTGACACCAGTTATGAGTTCTTCTGCCAAACGGGTAAAGACTTTGATGAATATTTGTCAAAACTAGGTGCCAAGCAGATCACCCCTCGTGTGGATTGTGATGTTGATTATGAAGACGACGCCGCAAATTGGTCAGAAAGTATTATCACGCAAGCTAAAGAATTATTAGGGGCAAATGCTGAAGCAGCAACTGTTGTTGCTATGCCAACAACAGGCGCTGTCAGTCAATATACCAAGCAAAATCCTTATACTGCTGAATTAAGCATTAGCCAAAAAATTACTGGCCGTGATTCAGCAAAAGATGTTCGTCATATCGAAATTGATTTAGGCGAGTCAGGTTTAACTTACCAAGTAGGTGACGCCTTAGGTGTTTGGTTTGAAAATGATGTTGAGTTAGTAGCGGAATTGATCAGTGAATTAGACTTAAGCGCCAACGATTCAGTAACCGTTGCCGGTGAAGCATTTAGCCTGAAAGAAGTGTTAACATCAAAATTTGAAATCACACAAACGGCAGTGAATTTTATAACATTTTGGGCTGAGCAGTCACAAAATGAAACGTTACTTCAATTAGCGAAAGACAAAAATGCTTCTCGTGAGTTTGCGGCCAGTCATCAAGTGGTTGATGTCATTAAAGCCGCGCCAGCTAAAGTTGATGCCCAAGCGTTTGTAGATGCTTTACGAAAAATTACGCCTCGCTTGTATTCTATTGCTTCTAGCCAAGCAGAAGTGGAAGAAGAAGTTCACTTAACCGTAGGGTTAGTGGAATACCAGAAAAATGGTCAATTACGTTCTGGTGGTGCATCAGGCTTTTTAGGTAAGCGTCTTGAAGAAGGCGGTGAAGTAAAAGTGTTTATTGAACACAATGATAATTTTAGATTACCGAGTGATGGTAATACGCCAGTTATCATGATTGGTCCAGGCACAGGTGTCGCACCGTTTAGAGCGTTCATGCAAGAGCGTGAAGCAACAGATGCTGAAGGCGATAACTGGTTGTTCTTTGGTGATCAAACCTTTACCCAAGACTTCTTATATCAAACTGAATGGCAAGGCTATTTAAAATCAGGCTTATTAACCCACATTGATTTAGCTTTTTCACGCGATCAAGCTGAGAAAATTTATGTGCAAGACCGTTTGCGTGAAAAAGCTGCAGAAGTATTTGCATGGCTTGAGCGTGGTGCGCATTTATATATTTGTGGCGATATGAGCCGCATGGCAAAAGACGTTGAAACCGCGTTAATCGATATTATTGCCGAGCAAGGCAAATTAACGACAGAACAAGCACAGCAATATTTAAAAGATTTACGTAACGCTAAGCGTTATCAGAAGGATGTTTACTAATGACTACACAAGTAAAAGACGCAGAATTAATTGGTCAAGGGCCATTAATTGTAGAAGGTAAGCACGCTGATAACGAACGCTTAAAAGCAGAAAGTCACTTTTTACGTGGCACGATTGCTGATGATTTAAAAGATCCGGTTACTGGTGGTTTTACCGCAGATAACTTTCAGTTAATTCGTACCCATGGCATGTATCAACAAGATGATCGTGATATTCGTGGTGAACGAATTAAGCAAAAGCTTGAGCCATTGCACAATGTGATGCTTAGAGCGCGTATGCCGGGCGGTATTATTACACCTCAGCAATGGTTAGCGATTGATAAGTTTGCTGTTGAAAAAACCATGTATGGCAGCATTCGTTTAACAACGCGTCAAACTTTTCAGTTTCACGGTGTGTTAAAGCCAAATATTAAATTGATGCATCAAACGCTTAACAGCATTGGTATTGACTCAATTGCTACAGCAGGTGATGTCAACCGTAACGTGTTATGTACGCCTAACCCTGTTGAGTCTGAATTACATCAAGAAGCGTATGAGTGGGCAAAAAAGATCAGTGAGCACCTTTTACCTAAAACTCGCGCTTATGCCGAAATTTGGTTAGATGGTGAAAAACTTGATGGCGAACATGGTGAAAATACCGAAGAGCCTATTTTAGGTAGCACGTATTTACCACGTAAGTTTAAAACTACGGTTGTTATTCCACCGCAAAACGACATTGACGTGCATGCGAACGACTTAAACTTTGTCGCGATTGCTGAAAATGGCAAGTTAGTCGGTTTTAACGTACTTGTTGGTGGTGGCTTAGCGATGACCCATGGCGATAAGTCGACCTATCCTCGCAAAGCTGACGACTTTGGTTTTGTGCCATTAGCCAATACGCTAGACGTTGCCGCGTCTGTTGTCACCACGCAGCGGGACTGGGGTAATCGTGTTAATCGTAAAAATGCGAAAACTAAATACACCCTTGACCGTGTTGGCATTGAGGTATTTAAAGCCGAAGTTGAAAAGCGAGCAGGCATTGTTTTTGAACAAAGCCGTCCTTATGAATTTACCGATCGAGGTGATCGTTTAGGTTGGGTTGAAGGTTTTGATGGTAAACATCATTTAGCCTTGTTTATCGAAAACGGTCGTTTATTAGATTTTCCTGGCAAGCCTTTAAAAACGGGTGTGGCTGAAATAGCTAAAATTCACAAAGGTGATTTTAGAATGACAGCGAACCAAAATTTGATCATTGCAGGTATTGCAACTGAAGACAAAGCTCAGATTGAACAGCTTGCTCGTGATCACGGTTTACTCGATGACAAAGTGTCTAATCAGCGTAAAAACTCCATGGCGTGTGTGGCTTTTCCAACGTGTCCATTAGCGATGGCGGAAGCTGAACGTTATTTACCTGGTTTGGTTGATAATGTTGAAGAGATTTTAGCGAAACATCAAATTCCAGATGAAAGCATTATTTTACGTGTTACTGGCTGTCCGAATGGCTGTGGCCGAGCAATGTTGGCTGAGATTGGTTTAGTTGGTAAAGGTCCAAGCAAATATAACATGCATTTAGGCGGTAATATTGCTGGTACACGTGTGCCAAAAATGTACAAAGAAAACCTAGATGAGCAAGACATTTTAAATGAAATTGACGCACTCGTTGGGCGTTGGGTTGCTGAGCGAAATACAAAAGAAGCTTTTGGTGATTTTGTCATTCGCGTCGGTATTATTGCAGAAGTAAAAGTCAGTAAACGGGATTTTCATGACTAATATATCTTCTAAGGCCAATAAATCTGTGATTAACAATCGTTTTCCTGCCTCTTTACCAGAGCCTTGGTTAAATCAATGGAATGAATTGTTAGAACAACAAACGGCTACTGAACGTGTTGAATGGGCAATGGAAAATCTGCCCTCACAATTTGTTCTATCATCAAGTTTTGGTATTCAATCGGCAGTCATGTTGCACATGCTAACGCAAGTTGACAGCAACATTCCTGTTTTGGTGACCGACACAGGCCATTTGTTTCCTGAAACATATCAATTTATTGAGCAGCTCACTGAACGCCTACAACTAAATTTACATGTTTATAGTGCGAAAGAAAGTGCAGCATGGCAAATGGCGAAATATGGTGAAGAGTGGGCGAAAGATGAAGCGTCGCTAAAAGCTTATAATCGTCGCAATAAAGTAGAGCCGCTTGAGCGAGGATTGAAAGATTTATCGGCAGGAACCTGGTTCTCTGGTGTACGTCGTCAGCAATCTGAGCACCGTGAAGGTTTGTCTGTTGTCAGTATTTTACGGGGACGTTTCAAAGTGCATCCGATCATTGATTGGAGTAATCGTGATATTCATCAGTATTTAACCAAGCATAATTTGCCTTATCATCCGTTATGGGATCAGGGTTACGTTTCAGTGGGTGATACACATAGCACTAGACCTCTCACTTTAGGCATGGATGAAAGCGAAACGCGTTTTTCTGGTATGCAACGAGAATGTGGATTACACACCGACGGTGATGGTATCTAGCAAATTTATTCTTGTTATTGAATTATAAAAAAACCAACGTTTTGTTGGTTTTTTTATGTTCAATTATTGAACTTAGTTTTTGAATTTAGCTTTGAAAGAACTTGGTAGTGCCTTTGATAGCGCCCTTAATGCTACAATGATAATAAAAGCGCATTTGGCAACGACTATGAAATGACAAATAAGCTAGAAAACTCCTGCTTCAATGTTGTTAAATATTTATTGTCAGGTTGATCCACAATGAGTTGTGCTAATTCAGCGCCTATCGGGGTAAATTTATAAAAACTAAACAAACAGTCATTCTTCTTTGCGGTGACGGTTAAGTTGATACCATTATAGCTAAAAGGGATGACTTCATTTTTAATCAAAGGCGCTGTTTCTGATTCTTGAATAAACACCAGGTGATTATCAGCCAATACCAACAGCTCAGTATAAGATAATCCAAAAGACGCTAAATTAATGCGGTGCACTCTATTTTTACTTAAGAAATTTAATAGCCCTGGTGTTTGTGACGCGCCTGAAATAATGCGAATATTTCTCTTACCATGATCTTTAACTGCTAACGAGCAAGCTTTCGCTAATAATTTAGCCTCGTTGATGCTCATGGTTCTAAAGGCCTTTAAAGACTTTAAAGAAAAACTACCTGGAGACGTAATTTCACCAGCAAGAATTTTCGCCCAAAGGTCTTGCATCGTTTTATTGCTCACATCTTCAGCTAACTCGATAAAACTATTAAACCAATCTTTATCTGCTCTGTCGGTCACTTCACTATCTGAACAATATTGAAGTGCTTTTTGGATAATATTTTCAATATTTTGCTGTTTTCTAAGGTGATTAATGCGCTCTCTTTTTATTGCTCGTTCTTCAATTGAAACTTGTTTATCAGGTTGGATTAAGGCGCCATCAATGACAAATTGACGAGCGAGGGAGAGTAATTGCATTTGAGACGAGGCATTGCCTGCTTTTTTTGTTGATTGTTTTGTAGTGTCATGATTTGATAAAGCATTGGCTTTATTATTATCTGGAGTATGTACAACGGAAGTTGTGGTAGATGTTTTATCTAACGTCATTTTAACTCCTGATCTTTGATTGTTAATAGATAAAGTATCTATGGCTGAAAAGGGTTTGTCTATGCATAAATGATAGATAGATAAAAAATAGGTATTTTTATAAAACTCATCTAAAATTTATTACTAAGCAACATCTAATTGAAATAAAAAAATTATTCTCATTGTTTTATTGAATA
>DAINNQ010000181.1:0-5643 GCA_036735825.1 Alteromonadaceae bacterium
TTGATAGTGTATAGATAATGTATAGAAGTGATAAAACTCGTTAGAGACATACCTACTCAGAGATATATTCAACCACTTCTAAGCCAAAACCTGATAATGAATGGTATTTCACTTGCGAGCTTAGCAAGCGCATTTTACCTACACCTAGGTTAGATAAAATTTGTGAACCAACACCTACATTACGCGATCCAATATGACGTTTAACTTCTTTAACCGTTTCACCCGCATCAAGTTTCGCGTATTTAGTGACTTGTGCAATCAGCTCTTGAGGAGACTCATGTTTACCCAGTAAAACTAAAACCCCACCTTCTTGTCCAATTTTTTCTAACGCACTGCCAATTGGCCATTTTGCTACGCTTTCACGTTGGCTAAACAATAAATCTCTAAAGGTATTTTCTAAATGAACACGTACTAAGGTCGGTTGGTCTGCTTTAATATCACCTTTGGTTAAAGCAAAGTGTGCTTGTCCGTCGATAGTATCTTTAAATACTGTTAAATCAAAATCACCAAATGCCGTTGGTAATTTACATTGTGAAACACGTTCAATTGTCGTTTCATTGGCATTTCGATATTCGATTAAATCCGCAATAGTACCCATTTTAAGATCATGCTTTTGTGCAATCACTTCTAAATCTGGGCGACGCGCCATAGTGCCGTCTTCATTTAAAATTTCAACGATAACGGCTGCTGGTTCTAAGCCAGCTAAGCGTGCTAAATCATCACCCGCTTCTGTATGCCCCGCACGGTTTAACACACCGCCATCTTTGGCCATTAATGGAAAAATATGTCCCGGTTGCACAATCGAATGTTGATTCGCCTCTTTACCGATAGCTGCGAGTACCGTGGTTGCTCTATCTGCAGCCGAAATTCCTGTAGTAACACCTTCAGCCGCTTCAATGGAAACAGTGAAGTTTGTTGAAAATTGAGCATCATTTTTATCCACCATTAATGGCAAATTAAGTTTTTTACAGCGCTCAATGGTCATCGGCATACAAATTAAACCTCGACCATGTGTTGCCATAAAATTAATCGCTTCTGGCGTTACTAACTCAGCAGCCATGATAAAGTCACCTTCATTTTCGCGATCTTCATCATCCATCAAGATAACCATTTTACCTTGTCTTATATCTTCGATGATCTCTTTTGGAGAGTGTAAATTCATGACTGCCTCTTAATTTTTAATAAATCCACTTTGCTTAAGCAAAGCTTCTGTAACATTTGAAGTGGGTGATGTTTCAGGCTTATTTTTCAATAATAAGCGCTCGATATAACGCGCCATCACATCCACTTCGATATTAACTTTGCTACCAACTTGGTAACTTGGAATAATCGTTTGTGCTGTCGTGTGCGGCACAATAGTTAAACGAAATTGATCTTGGGTTAAGCTGTTAACCGTTAAGCTTACACCATCAACAGTAATTGAGCCCTTTTCTGCAATATAAGGGGCAATATCAGCTGGCATACTCAGCCAATATTCAACACTATTACCATTTTTACTAATGGATTTAATCTCACAAACAGCATCAACATGACCTGAAACAATATGCCCACCAAAACGCGTTGTCGGTAACATGGCTTTTTCTAAATTCACTTGTTGATGTTGTGAGTAATTAGCAAAACCTGTTCGGGTTAATGTTTCGTTTGAAACATCAGCAGTAAAGCTTTGCTGGTCAAATGCCACAACCGTTAAACAAATGCCATTCGTGGCAATGGAATCACCCAACTTAACATCAGACATATCCAATGATTGGCAATCAAGGGTGATACGTGCACCTTGTTGATTGACGCTGATCTGTTTAATTTTACCAACGGCTTCAATGATTCCTGTAAACATGCATTTCTCTATTTTTCTTTTCGTTAACTGAATAAGTTAAAGGTTACTGCTATCAGCGCAAAGACGCGATAATTTTCAAATCGTCACCCACCCTAGTGACTTCTTTAAACTTTAGTGTTTTTGCCTGTGCTAATTTTGTCACCGATGGCATAGTAAGCAAGCCTAAGCCATCATCACCCATAAGTTTTGGCGCTTGATATAAAATTAATTCATCGACTAAGTTTTGCTCGATAAATGCACCTGCTAATGATTTACCCGACTCCACTAAAACATCATTTAATCCACGTTTGGCTAACATGGTTAACAACGCATTTAAATCAATGAAGTCATCGTTAGCAGATAAAGGGATCGCTATTTGTTCTACAAAATGTGGCCACTGATGAATGTTTTCAATGTTTGTTCTAATTAATATTATTGGTGAGTTATCACTAAATAACGCTAAATCAGGTGTTAAGCGGTTTTTAGAATCAATGATCACCCGCACAGGTTGACGTAAATCACTTTGAGGATAACTATTTTTTATATAGCCAAGCTCTTGCCAACGCACCGTCATGCGCGCATTGTCACTGATAATTGATTGTGCTCCTGAAATAATCGCGCAACTTTGTGACCGTAACCTTTGCACATCTTGTCTGGCAGCAGATGAGGTGATCCATTGGCTTTCGCCACTTGCCATCGCCGTTTTACCATCAAGACTGGCCGCTAATTTACAGCGCACGAAAGGTAAGCCTTCGGTCATTAATTTAATAAAACCGAGATTTAATGCTTTGGCCTCAGCTGCCAATAAGCCTGAATTTGTTGCTATTCCCGCTTGTGATAATAATGTTAAGCCTTTACCCGATACTTGTGGATTAGGGTCAACCATAGCAGCAATCACTTTACTTACACCTGCATCTATCAACGCTTGTGCACACGGGGGGGTTTTACCAAAATGAGCACATGGCTCTAACGTAACATAGACAGTCGCGCCTTTTGCCAGCTCTTTTGCTTGTTCAAGCGCATGCACTTCAGCATGTCCTTGCCCAGCTTTTGCATGAAAACCTTCACCAACTATTTGCTCATTGTTAACGATTACACAACCAACTCTCGGATTGGGTGATGTGGTGTAATGCCCGAGACGAGCTAATTCTATCGCTCGCGACATAAACAGGTGATCTTGATGGCTAAATGAGGTCATTACGTTTATTTTCTCGCTGGACTATGCCGAACTATGCTTCATCACCAAGGCGAGCAATTTCTTCACCAAATTCTCTGATATCTTCAAAAGAACGATACACAGATGCAAAACGTACATAAGCGACTTTGTCTAAGGTTTTAAGCTGCTCCATAATGATATTACCAAGCATCTCGCTGGAGACTTCACGTTCACCCGTTGCTCTAAGCTGAGATTTTAAACGATTAATCGCTTTTTCTGTTTGTTCAACACTTACAGGACGTTTTTCTAACGATCTGACTAAACCGCTGCGAAGTTTGTCTTCATTAAACGGTTCGCGAGAACCATCACGCTTAATGATGCGCGGCATGACTAATTCAGCAGTTTCAAACGTAGTAAAACGTTCCTGACACGCTAAACACTCACGTCGACGACGAATTTGATGACCTTCAGCAACCAGCCGAGAATCAATCACTTTGGTATCGTTTTCAGAACAAAACGGGCAATACATGTAAGCTCCAAATATAACTTTATGCGGTAATTTTTACCGTTATTGTTTCGGCAAAAAAAATAATGGCCGCTAATGCGGCCATTTTAATCTAATTATTCAGACGATACATCTATTGTTATGCATAAACTGGTAAACGAGCACAAATCTCTTTTACTTTCGCTTGAACAGCAACAATCGTATCTTCGTTATTGATATCATCAAGAATGTCACAAATCCAACCGGTTAACGCTTTGGTATCTTCAACATTAAAGCCACGGCGCGTGATTGCTGGAGTACCTAAACGTAAACCAGAAGTGACGAATGGTGAACGAGGATCGTTTGGTACTGAGTTTTTATTAACCGTAATGTGTGCACGACCTAAAGCTGCATCAGCATCTTTACCTGTAATATCTTTATCAATCAAATCAAGAAGTAATAAGTGGTTTTCTGTACCATTTGATACCACTTTGTAACCACGTTCTTGTAACACAGCAACCATAGCTTTAGCGTTATCTAACACTTGTTGTTGATACACTTTAAATTCAGGTTGTAATGCTTCTTTAAATGCAACCGCTTTGGCAGCAATAACGTGCATTAATGGACCACCTTGGCCGCCAGGGAAAACTGCTGAGTTTAATTTTTTATAAACTTCTTCATCACCACAGCCTGACACAATTAAACCGCCACGTGGACCAGCTAAAGTTTTGTGTGTAGTTGTTGTAACAACGTGAGCATGAGGAACAGGGTTTGGATATAAACCAGCAGCAACTAAACCTGCAACGTGCGCCATATCAACCATGAAATATGCACCAACGCTATCAGCGATTTTACGCATACGCGCCCAATCAACGATACCAGAAAAAGCAGAAAAACCACCGATGATCATTTCTGGCTTATGTTCATTCGCTAATTGCTCTAACTCTTCATAATTAATATCACCTGTTTCAGGGTGTAAGCCATATTGAAAGGCTTGGTAAGACTTACCTGAAAAGTTGACATGAGAACCATGAGTTAAATGACCACCATGAGCAAGGCTCATACCTAATACTTTGCCACCTGGCGTAACAAGTGCTTGGAATACCGCTGCGTTTGCTTGAGAACCCGCATGTGGTTGAACGTTAGCGTAATCAGCGCCAAATAATTCTTTTGCACGCTCAATCGCTAATGCTTCGGCTTTGTCTACATATTCACAACCGCCATAATAGCGCTTGCCCGGATAACCTTCAGCATATTTGTTAGTTAACTGAGAACCTTGCGCTTCTAGTACGCGCGGGCTGCAGTAGTTTTCAGAAGCAATTAATTCAATGTGCTCTTCTTGACGTACTGTTTCGTCAGTCATTGACTGCCATAATTCAGCATCAAAATCAGCAATATTCATATCACGAGTAAGCATGTTTATTCCTCAAGTTCTCAGCAATCAACACAGACGTTATCGCTGGAAGGTTAGACTAATTTAATTGCCGCATATTTTGCCTGAATCAAGGCTTGTTGTACATGTTAAAACCACGATGATTTAGCTCATTTTGCACTGAATTAGAACCAGAGGGTTTCGTTAAATATGCGATAAAAGTTTTCGTTGACGAGATCAAATTCGCCCTGAGGTAAATATATCGAATAAAAAACAAAAGAACAACAAATAAAATCCTGATAAAACCCAGCTCACCCGAATTATATTTCTACTGATTAAAATTTACTGTGATAAGTTTGATGTTAGAGCCATTAATTGTTGATATTCTTTTTTACGTTTTCGGTGAAACCACTCAGTGACTACAAACATGACCGCAATTAAAGCATTTACAAAAATAAATGCCGCTAATACTGATTTATTCTCTGTTTGATTGACTGAGTAAACGAACCAGTTAGCTAATGCACCAAACGGTAAACATGACCATTTTGTCAATGACATATACTTCATTGATGATTGACAACCCGTTATGGCATTCTCAATCGCTTTATCTGGACTGTCACTAATTTGTCGCCAAGCGTTAGCTCTGATCTTGCTTTCATAATAAACAAAAATCAGCGAGAACAAACCACCAAAACCCAGATAAGTATTAAAATTCGTGCCAAATTCATCGTTCATCACACCAACGATAAACGCGACAAATAAGCCAATTGTCGCCAATATATTCAAACTAAAACAGGTTTTCGCCCACCATGTTCTTC
>DAINNQ010000182.1:0-5610 GCA_036735825.1 Alteromonadaceae bacterium
TGATGCTAATGACGCCATAAAGTCTTGTTCTTTTTCAAAAACTGATTGATGAGTATTCGTATGTTTTTGACTGCAAGCGTCAATAGCTTTACTTAACAGTAGGTGATTTTGTCGCTCGTTTGTTTGCCAATCGACTTGTATTAATTGTTCTTTTAAGTGGGTGATGGTTTCATGTGGGATAACATCATCAATTAAGCCGAGATATTGTCCGTCAATGGCATTGAAAAAACAGCCCGTTAAGCCAACAAATAAGCCTGTTCCTTTTGGCATTTGATTTAAAAACCAACTTGCACCAACATCAGGATATAAACCAATCGAAATTTCTGGCATCGACAAAACCGTTCTTTGAGTACCAACGCGATGGCTAGCACCAGCCATTATTCCAACTCCGCCGCCCATAACGTAGCCGTCTGCAAGCGCTACGATAGGTTTACTTGCCTGATGGATCAGCTCATCTAATTGATATTCTTGTGTAAAAAACTCAACAGCTAAAGCATTGCTAATTTCTGTTTTAGTTAAAATACGCTCGTTTTTTTTACTGTCACTATCAGTTTTTGCACGAAGTTGTAGCAAATCATGATAAATACTGACGACATCACCACCAGCACAAAACGCCTTATCACCAGCACCTTGAAGAATAATTATTGCAATTTTATCATCCGCTAACCATAAAGGAAGTTGGTTAGATAGCGCATGAATCATCGACAAATTTAGTGCATTTAAACTCTTGGGTGCATTTAACGTGGCTATTGCAATCGCTTTACCATTAGCACAGGGTAATTCTTCAAAAAGCACTGATGATGTTTTCACGCAAAAGATCCGATTGATTGTAAAAATTGTTCGGCCAATACCAAAGCAAACATTATATTAATTATCCAAACTAGCATCAATTTCAACAACGGTTCTACCGGTAATATTGCCTTCGACATAAGCATCAAAAGCATTAGGTAACTGAGAAAACTCAATTGTTGTCGGTGCTATAAGTGCTAATTGACTGGGTTTTAAATCTGTCGCTAAGCGTTGCCAAGCGTTAGTGCGCACAGAAATTGGCATTTCAACTGAGTTAATGCCGAGCAAACTAACACCACGTAAAATAAATGGCATGACAGTAGAATCGAGTTTGATCCCGCCAGCTAAGCCGATTGACGCGATGTTGCCCCAAACATTGGTGGTACGAGTTAACCAGCTTAAGGTTTCACCACCTACATTATCAACCGCGCCTCCCCATTGCGAATTTTCAAGCGGCTTATTGCCCATATCGATGTCATTTCTATTAAGTAAACGACTCGCACCTAATGCCTTTAAATAATCTGCTTGCTCAGTTTTACCCGTAAATGCAACCACTTCATAACCTAATGATGAGAGCATGTTGATCGCAAAACTGCCAACGCCGCCAGTAGCACCAGTGACAACAATCGGACCACGCTCTGGAATTTGCCCATTATCTTCCATGCGTTGCACAGCAATTGCAGCTGTATAACCCGCGGTACCTAATGCCATTGCATCACGTAAACTCATGCCGTTAGGTAAATGCACAACTGAATCAGCCTTAACTCTAGCGAATTCGCTGTAACCACCATCATAAAGTTCTGATAATTGGGCGCCGCACACCAGTACTTTTTCACCTGTTTTAAAGCGTGAATCAGAAGAATCAACAACAACACCCGAAAGATCGATACCACCTACCAGAGGGTATGTACGTAAAATTCGCCCTTTTCCTGTGCCTGCTAATGCGTCTTTGTAATTAATATCTGAGTAGGCTACTTTAATGACCACTTCACCATCAGTTAGGTCATCTAAAGATATTTGTTCAAAACCACTGACAATTTTCTTTTTATCCCCATCAATAACTTGATGAATACGAAAAGCAGTGAATTTTTCAGGTACAGTTAAATTTTCGAGATTCTGTTTTGACATATTCATTTCCTGATGGATAAATTTGCTGAGCAAAGTCGGAGCATAGTGACAAATCATAAAGACTAAGCATAAAGGGCAAACAGCATTTACACTAGGCTACTTTAGTCGTGTTTTCTCTCTTATCGTATTTTCAAAAGCCTACTCATCATAGCCAAATAATTCTGCCGGCATGGACATTAACGACTCGCTACCTGAGGCTATTGCTTGGATATGAGCATCAATTCGCGTCAATAATTTATACAAATAAAACTCACCAACAAAACATTTGGCTTGATAGAAACTCTCTTCATTGGTTTTCTCAGCATTACCTGCGTTGTTATCAGATTGCTGAATCAAGAGATTTTTCAATCATCATTGCCCACATATACGCAAAACTGAGATAACCGAGTGTGGCTAAATAATCCGTCGCGGATGCGCCGACCATATTTTTATCTTCTGCAGCTTGTTCAAAAATCAAACCTGTTACTTTTTTTGACTTTTTCAAATGAGCTACGCAATGTCGATAAATAGTCCTTAAATAAAAAAGCGATTTTATTTTATGGTTATCCTCACAATACCTAACAACTATTGCTCATTCTCGAGTATAAAAACTTAAACATCAGCAAAGAAAATGGCTAAAAGCGATTACATGTTACGACGATATTGGCCGCCGACATCAAATAGTGAATGGACAATTTGTCCTAATGAACAAACTTTACAAGCGTCCATCATGTTTTCGAAAATATTCTCATGTTGAATTGCCGCAAGTTGTAAAGTTTTTAATTGCTCATTAACTTGCGATTCGTTCGCGCTGTGTAAACTCGCCAACATATCAATTTGATAATTTTTCTCAGTTTCTGTCGCTCTGATCACTTCTGATGGGATCACTGTAGGCGATCCTTTTGAACTTAAGAACGTATTTACACCAATAATGGGGTACTCGCCCGTATGTTTTAGGTTTTCATAATACAAGCTTTCTTCTTGAATTTTACTGCGTTGATACATGGTTTCCATCGCACCCAACACGCCACCACGTTCGGTGATGCGGTCAAATTCTGTTAATACTGCCTCTTCAACTAATTCAGTTAACTCTTCAATAATAAAAGAACCTTGAATAGGGTTTTCATTTTTCGCTAAACCTAGTTCACGGTTAATGATCAATTGAATCGCCATCGCACGACGCACACTGTCTTCGGTTGGCGTGGTGATCGCTTCATCATAAGCGTTCGTGTGTAATGAATTACAGTTATCATAAATAGCGTACAAGGCCTGAAGAGTTGTACGAATATCATTAAAATCAATCTCTTGAGCATGCAAAGAGCGGCCTGATGTTTGAATGTGATACTTCAACATTTGTGCTCTGGCATTTGCGCCATATTTATTTTTCATCGCTTTTGACCAGATACGACGTGCCACTCGGCCAATTACCGCATATTCTGGATCAATACCATTTGAAAAGAAGAAAGATAAGTTTGGCCCAAATTCATTGATGTCCATGCCACGGCTTAAATAGTACTCTACAAAAGTAAAACCGTTGGCTAAAGTGAGTGCCAATTGCGTGATCGGATTCGCGCCCGCTTCAGCAATGTGATAACCCGAAATTGAAACGGAATAAAAGTTACGCACGCCTTTTTCAATAAAGTATTCTTGAACATCGCCCATTAAACGCAGCGCAAATTCAGTAGAAAAAATACAGGTATTTTGTGCTTGGTCTTCTTTTAAAATATCCGCCTGCACTGTGCCGCGCACTAAAGTTAAGGTTTTGGCTTTAATTTGTTGATAAACATCGGCAGGTAAAACTTGATCACCCGTTACCCCCAATAACATCAAACCTAAACCATCATTACCTTCTGGTAATTCACCTTGATATTGTGGGCGCGGACAACCTTTTTCTTGGTAAATTTTGGCAATTTTTGCTTGAACGTCTTTTTCCAAGCCCTGTTCAGTAATGTATCTCTCACATTGCTGATCAATCGCGGCATTCAGGAAAAAACCTAATAAAATTGGCGCAGGACCGTTAATCGTCATAGATACAGACGTTGCAGGGTGAGCAAGATCAAACCCTGAATAAAGTTTTTTCGCGTCATCTAAACAGCAAATGGATACGCCAGCATTACCAATTTTACCGTAAATATCTGGGCGAATATGCGGGTCATTACCATATAAGGTAACTGAATCGAATGCAGTTGATAAACGCTTAGCCGGCATGCCTTTTGACACATAATGAAAACGACGGTTAGTACGTTCTGGGCCACCTTCACCAGCAAACATGCGAGTTGGGTCTTCCCCTTCACGCTTAAATGGGAATAAACCGGCGGTATAAGGAAATTCACCCGGTACGTTTTCTTGCAAACTCCAAGTTAAAATATCGCCCCAACCTTGATATTTCGGTAAACAAACTTTAGGAATATCTAATTGAGACAACGACTTAGTATGGGTTTCAATCGACAATTCTTTATCGCGCACTTTGAATTTGAACAATGGATTTTTATATTTTTCAACTTTTTCAGCCCATTGGTCGATGATCAATTTATTTTTCGGATCCAGATCCAATGCAACTTTATCAAACAAGGTTTGCAAGTTAGTCGCTAATGCTTTGCCAGATGCTTCATCACTTTCTAGCGAGGTATCAATCGCTTGTTGAATACCATAAAGTTTTTGCGCAACTTGAGCTTGCTGGCTAACCCATTCATCATAACTACGGTTGTTTTCTGAAATTTCAGACAAATAACGCGTGCGTTTACCAGGAATAACACTTGCTTTATCTTCTTGTGTACCTTCAATAGATAATAACGGGGCAACGGCATTTTCTGATTTTTTATTAAGCTCAGTAATAATCGCATTGTAAAGCTGGGTCATGCCGCGATCATTAAACTGTGACGCAATAGTGCCGTAAACCGGTACTTCATCATCACCAGCTTCAAATAAGCCTCGGTTGCGTTTGTATTGTTTTTTCACATCGCGAAGCGCGTCTTCAGCACCACGTTTATCGAATTTATTGACCGCGATAACATCAGCAAAATCAAGCATATCAATTTTTTCTAATTGCGTAGCGGCGCCGTACTCTGGCGTCATCACATATAAAGAAACATCTGAATGCTCTTCAATCTCAGTATCAGATTGGCCAATGCCTGATGTTTCTAGAATAATCAAGTCATAATCTGTGGCTTTAAGAATATCTAAGGTGTCATTGACATATACAGATAAAGCGAGATTCGATTGACGAGTAGCAAGAGAGCGCATATAAACGCGATCATTATTCACTGCGTTCATACGAATTCTATCGCCAAGTAAAGCCCCACCTGTTTTGCGTTTTGATGGGTCAACAGACACAATGGCAATTTTACTGTCTTGGGTCGCCATTAAAAAGCGACGAATCAATTCATCAACTAAAGATGATTTGCCTGCGCCACCTGTACCTGTGATACCCAAGACAGGGGTTTTGCTCGTTGATGCTATTTTACGAATTTTTTCTAAATCCGCTTTGTTTTCTTCAGGCGCATTTTCAGCCGCTGAAATTAAACGTGCAATCGCTTGATTTTTATCTTGAACCGCAATGTTTTTCTTTAAGTTTGCGACATCGTCTTTTTTAACGTTAGTACCCGTTGTAAAGTCGCAACGCTCTAGCATGTCATCAATCATGCCTTGTAAACCAAGCGCACGACCGTCATCAGGAGAGTAAATTCGAGTGATACCGTAATCATGGAGCATCTC
>DAINNQ010000183.1:0-5583 GCA_036735825.1 Alteromonadaceae bacterium
TTGAATTTCAACTACTTAAATTTGATGGATAGGGCTTTATTAAAATAACCTATGTTTACCCTTCACTAGTTGAAAAGCTTATAAAAAATAGGATAAGTTTAAGCCAGATTAAAAAAGTAACAAAAATTTAACATAGAAAATAGGTAAAAATAGTCTATATCAAAGCAAAAATAAAAATCATGATCAAAAACTAAACATTGATCACACTGACATTTTCTTAGTACGCTCAAGGAGCAAGCATGAACCACATAAAAAAGTTTTTTACCATCAGCGCAATGACTCTCGCTATACAAAGTTGTAGTAATGATGCCACATCAGTAGTAACGAACTCAAAGCCGAACAGCTCTCCAACAAAAGTTACCAGCCAAAAATCAGCTGCTTTATCATTAGAGAAATACCAACTTGCCAACGGTTTAGAAGTTGTGCTTCATCAAGACAAATCAGATCCTGTAGTTGCAGTTGCTATTCAATATCATGTCGGTTCCAATCGTGAAAAATTAGGTAAAACAGGTTTTGCTCATTTTTTTGAACATATGCTCTTTCAGAACTCTGAACATGTCGGCGCGGGTAATTTTATCAAAAACATTGGCAATATGGGCGGCACACTCAATGGCGGCACTTGGCAAGACGGAACCATTTATTATGAAGTTTTCCCCAATGACGGACTTGAAAAAGTGTTATGGATGGAATCTGACCGTATGGGGTATTTCATTAATACCGTGACCCAAGAAGGTTTAGAAAATGAAAAACAAGTGGTTAAAAATGAAAAACGCCAAAGCGTTGATAACCGCCCTTATGGTCATACAGAATATGTCACATTAACGAATCTTTACCCTGAAGGTCATCCATACAGCTGGGACGTGATCGGCAGTTTAGAAGATTTACAAAATGCTACCTTGGAAGATGTTCGAGAGTTTTATCAAAAATGGTATGGGGTTAATAATGCCACTTTAGTGCTCGCGGGTGACTTTGATACGCAACAAGCAAAAGCGTGGATCGCAAAATATTTTGGTGAATTAGAACCACGAGGTGATGTAACACCACTTCTTCCAATGCCTGTGACCATAGAGCAAAGCAAGTCACTTTATCATGAAGACAATTTTGCCACTTTACCTGAATTAACGTTAACGCTTCCCACCATAGAACAATACCAACCTGACGCGTACGCATTAAATTTATTAGCCGAATTATTAGCTGATGGTAAAGACAGTGTACTTTATCAGCATATTGTCGAACAGGACAAACTTGCTCCTAATGTTAGCGCAAGCAATTATAGCTCTGAACTGGCAGGTACTTTTACCCTAAAAGTTCGCGCATTTAATGATATTGAATTGGATAAGGTGAAAGCGAGCGTAGATAACGCCTTAGCTGAGTTTGCTACAAAAGGCTTTAGTGATGAACAACTCGCTCGTATTCTAACCAAAAGAGAAACCGCTTTTTACAATGAATTAACCAGCGTATTTAACAAAGCGTCAACAATTGCCCAACATAATGAATTTAGTGGCGATCCATCGTTAGTCACCACAGAAATTGAACGTTATCGTGCGGTTACTCGCGATGACATTATGTCAGTATTCAAGCACTATATTTTCAACAAAAATTACATTGCCACGAGTTTTGTCCCTAAAGGTAAAGTGGATCTAGCATTAACAGGTGCTATAAAAGCCGATGTAGTTGAAGAAAAAATTGTTCAAGGTGCTGAGCAGGAAATGGCGCAACAAGCGACTGAAAAACTCGCACCGCTTGCTCAAAAGCCTTCAGTCATTGACCGTTCGATTGTGCCTGATTATGGCGTGCTCAAGCAGGTGAAACTACCTGAAGTCAATCAAACAAAGTTTGACAATGGCTTACAAGTTTTATCTATTGAGCATAACGAATTACCACTTGTGTCATTCTCAATTCGAGTACTTGGCGGTCATTCACTCGACCCTAACGGAAAAGATGGCGTGGCTAATTTACTCACGTCTTTAATGATGGAAGGCACTAAAAACAAAACACCGCAAGCACTTGAAAAAGCATTAGGTGAAATAGGCGCAGAATTTACATTTACCACAAGTGACGAATATATCACTTTACATGTCAGCGCTTTATCTAAAAATTATCAAGCCGCTATGCAATTAGCACAAGAAGTGTTGCTAGAACCTCGTTGGGATGAAACACAATGGCAACGAATTAAACAAGAAACCAAAGCACAAATTCAGCAAGCAAGTGCTAACCCTGGTGCTATTGCGCAACATGTTTACGCTAAAATAATGTATGGCGCTACCAGTAAATTATCGACACCGGTAACCGGTTCTAGTGAAAGTGTCGATAATATTAGCTTAGATGATGTGAAAGCGTATTATCAAAAAAATGTCGGAGCGAATTTAACCACTGTGCATGTAGCAGGCGATGTAAGCACTAAAGATGTATTAGCAAGTTTGTCAAAACTTAAGCAGAACTTTAAAAAGGTCGATGTACAATTACCTGTATTTACACAATTACCAGCCGTTGAAAAAGCACAGTTGTATTTTGTTGATGTACCCGGTGCTAAACAGTCTTTCTTGCGTATTGGTAACCCAGCGATGGTGGCAAACGCTGATGATTTTTATCAAGCGGTTGCTGTGAATCATAATTTAGGTGGCAGTTTCTCAGGGCAGTTATTTCAAATTTTACGTTTACAAAAAGGGTATACCTACGGCGCATACTCAGGCATTAGCCGAGCAAACGCTGGCGGCTTATTTACTGCTCGTTCAAGTGTGCGTTCCAATGTCACATTAGAATCATTGCAAACGTTTCGTGAGATCATGACAAATTACAGTCAAGACTTTAACGCTGATGCCTTAGCAAATACTAAGTCGGTATTAACGAAATCAAATGCTCGAGCTTTTGAAACCACCGAAAGTTTAATGGGAGTTTTACAAAACATTAGCAGTTACGGTTTAGCGAACAACTATGTAGAACGTCAACAAGCAACGTTAGCAAACATGACGCTTGAGCAAGCTAAAGCGACTATTGCCAAATATATCAATCCAGAAAAGATGGTGTATTTAGTGGTTGGTGATGCTCAAACTCAGTTGCCTAGAATGAAAGATTTAGGCATTGGAGAGCCCATTGTTTTAGACCGAAATGGCGAGCGTATTCAATAAAACGTTTGCCGTAAAAAATAAGCGGGTGATGTCACCCGCTTTTTTATTTAAGAGATAGCACCCCGACTTTGCCATTAATTCCTGCACCAATAAAAACGCCATCATCCGCCGCAAGCGTATAAAAACCTTGATCGTTTTTCTGTGCTTCAACCTTCGGATCATTACTGACTTCTTTATTAAATTTTTCAAAAGGTAGTAACTGCCAAGTTTGGCCAGCATCAAAAGAAATATCACTGTTGGTTTTACCTGTGGCTATACAAACGCTATGTTGACATGCCATCGCTGTTCTTAAGCCACGCTCACCAGCATCAACTGATAGCCATTGTTCATTCACAAACGTTGCAATGTTTGGGTATTTTGCTGGCCTCTGCTGGTAATCACCGCCAAGCACAAAAGGCTGCTGTAAATGATTAAGCCCTAAACCATACCCACCTGCCGTTTGAGTTTGTTGGAATAACGGCACTGAATGTCGCTGCCAGCTTTCACCAAAATCTTCACTAGTATAAACTGATGCGGAAAAGCCCCCCGTGGTTAACCAAGCTTTTCCATTATCACCAACTATTAATGTATTGCCGCTAGCGGCAAAAGCGGCTTCTTTTTCAAGTATTTTAGGTAATTTCTTTTGTTCAATTCGACGCCATGTTTTTCCGCCATCTTGCGTTTTCTTAACCACATAATAACCATCAACAGGGTCACCGAGTAAAAGCCCTGTTTGCTTATCCCAAAAGGCGATTGAGTCAAAAAAACCCTCCGCATCTTGGTTTTTATATAGTAAGTGCCAACTATCCCCACCATCTATAGTTTTATAGAGCATAGACTGCTCACCACTTCCTACGCCCATGACAATTGCCGTATTTTTATCGAATAATTCAATATCTCTAAAATCAGTGATTACTGGCGACTTTATTGATTTATTTTCCCAAGTTTTACCCATATCTTGGCTAACAAATACACCGTTATTACTACCTGTTACCCACATGGATTGCCCAATAATGGCACTCCCTCGCAAGGAGGGTTGCCCTTGCATTTCATAAGTTTGCCAACGGGGTAAACTCTTCACATTATTTGCCAATGCCGTGTAAGTTATTCCACAAACAATAGATATGAATGCCGCTGTTAACCATTTTATTTTCAGAATCTTACCTTTGAACATAGCTTGTCTTCTCGTTATATTTTTTATGATTATTGTTTACTACGTTGAATAGCTTTGCGCTTTAAATAGACTTGAACATTTTAAAGCGGCACGACTACTTACTTTTTAAAAACAGTCGATTACTGTTATTTAATCATGAATCAGTGTCAAATAATCCTTTTAAAATAACAATATTTATTCCATTTATTACAATATTCGCCTGCTTTATCGTTGTATATTTGTTCGAATTAAGCGATAGTATTTGCGCTTTGTAAGCTAAGTAGCACTATTTACTCATCATTAAAATAATAAAAATAGTGTAAATAATTTCTAAATTTCGACATTGACTAATAACATGCTAAATGTAGATGAAAAAGTTATTGCAGATATTGGACGAGGATTTTCCGTCCCTGCACAGCCCGATTTATTGTTAAAATTGCAAAAATTAATGGCTGAACCTGAGCCCGATATTAATAAAATCTCAAAATTAATTTCTCATGACGTGGCTATTTCTGCCACCATTTTAAAAACCATTAATTCCCCCGTATATGGATTAGCTCGCTCTATTTCTGACATTCATAAAGCAGCAAGATACATTGGCATTAACGGTATTATTTTACTCGTTACCAACAGTTTGATCCGTAAAAGCTTCGATCAAAATGATTGCAACATTGCCTTAGAAGAGTTTTGGAATAACGCGAGTAACATTGCTAATACCAGTGTTTTTATTGGTAAATCGATCAAACAAGCGGTGTCGACCGACAAGTTATTTACCCTAGGTTTGTTTCATGATTGCGGTATTCCAGTAATGGCATCCAAATACCCTGATTATACTGAAACTTATGAGCATGCCTTTAATACACCATCAGAAACGTTAACCTCGATTGAAGACAGTGTCTATCAAGTCAATCATGCGACCTTAGGTTATTACGTTGCCTCATCATGGCGTTTGCCGAAAGACATTTGCCAACTGATTTTGTCTCATCACGATCGAAATTTTCTGAATATTTTAAGTAGCCGAGCACAACAATTTTATTATGCGATATTAAAAATGGCAGAAAACATTGTTCATAATCATAAGCATTTTAGAGATGCGGCAGACTGGCGATATGTGAAAGACTCAGTGTATACCTTACTTGATTTAGATGAAGATGATTATCAAGATATATTTGAAGATACTGCTGAGATTCAAGTTTAAGTAAGTTTAAAAGTTTTTTGTGCCGCTTTATATGTAGACATTGAGAAAGAGAACAGTAAAATTTAAGTCATTTATTTCCTTCAAAAAAAATGAATAAACTTGAAGAATTTTTGTGCACTTTAAGA
>DAINNQ010000184.1:0-645 GCA_036735825.1 Alteromonadaceae bacterium
CGTATGCAGGGTGTATGCATCAGTTTTAGTCCACTTTATATTGAAGTCATCCAATGTGGATAACATGAAATATAAAATTATTACATCAGCTTGGAAGGCTGAGATAACGACTAACTAAGAAAACAACATGGACGATGTGGGGAGAACCATCAATGTTAAAATTTAAGCCGAGCAAAGTTACCTTAGCAATGCTTTCTAGCGGATTAATGGCAGTAAGCACGGCGTCATTCGCTTATGCTGAACAAGCTACTGCTCAAGAGCAACAGAAAAAAGCAGACGAAGTTGAAGTTATTGAAGTTAAAGGATTCCGTGGCAGTATCATCGAATCTATCAATACGAAACGTTATTCATCTGAAGTAGTTGAATCTATTTCTGCAGAAGATATTGGTAAGTTACCTGATTCATCAATTGCCGAGTCAATCGCCCGTTTACCAGGGTTAACTGCACAACGTCTTGACGGCCGTGCCAGTAAAGTCAGTATTCGTGGTTTTGGTGAAAACGAAAGTGGTACAACATTTAATGGCCGTGAACAAGTATCAATCGGTGATAACCGTGGTGTAGAGTTTGATTTATACCCATCTGAAATCATGAGTGGTGTGACGGTTTATAAAACACCAAGTGCAAAATTAGAAGCTGAAGGTATTG
>DAINNQ010000184.1:663-5529 GCA_036735825.1 Alteromonadaceae bacterium
CAAACAGTGAAGCCTCTTGGTCAAGAAGAGCGTGTTGTTCAATTTAACGGTCAATATGAGCAAACCAGCTTTGATAAATTAAACCCAGACGGTAACGATGACGGTTTCCGTGGTACTTTCTCTTATATGGATAAGTTTGCAGATGACACCATCGGTGTTGCTTTTGCTTATTCTTCAATGAGTTCTCCAAATCAAGAAAAACGTTGGAATTCATGGGGCTACCCAGATTTCACTTATCCAGACGGTTCTGCAGGTTCTATTTTAGGTGGTGCTAAGCCATTCGTTCGCTCATCTACATTAGAGCGTGACTCGGCTATGTTAGTTGTTGAAGCTGCGCCAACAGATAAATTACATATGACTTTTGATGCGTTATATGTTGATTTTACTGATGAAAAAATCTTACGTGGTATCGAAATTCCATTTGCTTGGGGTCAAGGTTCAATCTCAGGTGATACAGCGACTATCGATCCATCAACAGGATTTGTAACCAGCGCTATTACTCAAGGCCAACGTGTTGTTGTGCGTAATGACTACGAAGAGCGAAAAGCGGAATTAACCTCATTAGGTTTTAATCTTGAATATGACCTAAATGACACGTGGAGACTAGAATTTGATGCTAGCTACTCACAAGTAGACCGTGATATTTGGAGTATCGAAAGTTATTCTGGTACGGGTCGTGGTAATGACCGTGGTGTGGCAGACAACTTAGGTTATACCTTTGATGGCGGCAACACGGGTGCTACTTTCTCACATGATTTAGATTATAGCGATTTCAACTTGATTCAATTAGGTGGTCCATTATCTTGGGGTTGGAGTAGTGCATTAAATGATAAACATGGCGTAACGGGTACTGAATATGAAAACCAATTACAAGATGGTTTCATTAACGCGCCAAGTATTGATGATGAATTAACGGCATTAAAATTTGCTGCTTCTCATGATTTAGACCACGACGTAGTATCGTCAGTAGAATTTGGTATTTCTTACCGTGAGCGTGAAAAAACCAAAGAATCTGAAGGTTATTTCATGACCTTGTCATCATTTGATTACCCAAGTAACCCAGGCATGATGATAGTACCTGAGCAGTATCGTCAAGGCACAGCTAACCTAGATTTCATTGGTATGGGTAATATGATTGCTTATGATACTAATGGTTTGATCAAAGACGGTTATTACAGCCTATTAGCTGAAAGCTTAACTAACTCTAGCCATGCCACTAAATCATGGACAGTTAACGAAGAAGTATTATCTGCATTTGTGCAAGCCAATATCGACTCTGAAATTGGTGGTGTGCCAGTAACAGGTAATGTCGGTATTCGTTATGTGCAAACGGACCAATCTTCACAAGGTAGCGCGTTTAACACAGTTAACGGTGTTGTTGTTACATCACCAACGAATATCAGCCATGACTATTCACATGTGTTACCAAGCATTAACTTATCTTTTAGAATTGATGAAGACCAAACCATTCGTTTTGGCGCGGCGAAAACGATTTCACGTGCTCGTTTGGACGAAATGAATGCATCAATCAGTGCGTCTTATAATCAACAACCTGATGAAAATGGTAACTACTGGAGCGTCAGTGGCGGTAACGTTGCATTAGAGCCAAAAGAAGCAGTCGGTATCGATTTATCTTATGAAAACTACTTCAGCGATGAAGGTTACTTTGCAGTAGCATTATTCCACAAAGATTTAAGCGAGTGGATTTTCGATGGGTCTTATGAAGTAGATATGTCAGGAGTTGCTGACCCTTCTACAGGTTTGGTTCCTGCGAATTCTTCGGCAACTGGTTACGGTAAAGTAAATGGCGGAGAAGGAACACTTTGGGGTTATGAGTTATCTTTATCATTCCCATTCAAAATTATCGATGAAAGCTTAGACGGCTTTGGTTTAATTGCTAGCCATACCGCTGTTGAATCTGACTTAGATGACCAAAATGGTAATGAATATCAATTACCTGGTTTATCAGATAGTATTCAAAGCGTAACCTTCTACTATGAGAAGAATGGTTTCCAAGCGCGTGCAAGTATGCGTAAGCGTGATGCATTTAAAGGTGATGTGTACGGTTTAGGTTTCTCAACCAGTCAAGTTGATATTTTAGGTGAAACTATTATTGATGCACAAATTGGTTATGACTTTGGCGAAGCAGGAATTGAAAGCTTAAAAGGTTTATCAATCTTCTTACAAGCACAAAACTTAACCGAAGAACCGTTTACCTCATTACAAGGTGAAAACGCCTTACAAGTAAGAGATTACCAAGATTACGGTAGCACTTACTTATTAGGTTTCAGCTATAAGCTTTAATGCTTACGCTGTTTTAAATAGGTAGTTTAAAGCCCTTGTGATGTTATATTACAAGGGCTTTATTGTTTTTATAAAGGCAAAGTTAAAGGTAAAGAAAAGGGCAACAAGATGAATAATGAGAAAATCCAAAATGTTGTGATCGTCGGTGGCGGAACAGCTGGCTGGATCACCGCGTCACTGATGGTGAAAGTATTGGGTAAAGCGCTCAATATTACCCTTGTTGAGTCTGATCAAATTGGCACAATCGGTGTTGGTGAAGCCACTATTCCGCCGATTATTCCGTTTAATAATGCCTTAGGAATTGACGAAAAAGAGTTTCTCAAAGCGACCCAAGGGACATTAAAACTCGGGATAGAATTTGAAAACTGGAAACAAAAAGGCGAGAAATATATGCACGCGTTTGGCGGCATAGGTAAAAATTTTCCATTTTGTGATTTCTATCATTTTTGGGTGAAAAGTCAGCAACTGGGCTATCAGTCAGAGTTCGGTGATTTTTCATTTAACTATCAAGCCGCTAAAAAAAGTAAATTTGCCAAAGTCAGTCATATTGACGGCACTAATTTACCTGGTATTGAATACGCTTATCATTTTGATGCTGGGCTTTATGCGAAATTTTTACGCCAATTTTGTGAGAAATCGGGCGTCACTCGCATCGAAGGGACCATAGAAAAGGTTCACATTCATGACGACAACGGCTATATCAAGTCTGTTGAATTGTCTAATGGAGAAACAATTAGCGGCGATTTATTTATTGATTGTACCGGTTTAAAGGCCTTATTGATTGAACAAACGCTAAGTACAGGTTTTGAAGATTGGTCACATTGGCTGCCTTGCGATAGGGCAATTGCCGTACCGTGCGAGTCAGTTGAGCCTATTTTACCGTACACTAAATCCATTGCCCGCGATGCAGGTTGGCAATGGCGTATTCCCCTGCAGCACCGTATTGGTAATGGCTTAGTGTATTCAAGCAAGTATATGACCGATGAACAAGCAAAAGAGGTGCTACTTGCTAATCTGGATGGCAAACCACTCGCTGAGGCGAAGGTTATTCCGTTTAAAACAGGCCGCCGTCGCAAACAATGGCATAAAAATGTGGTTGCCATTGGTCTTTCATCTGGCTTTTTTGAGCCGTTAGAGTCCACCAATATTCATTTGATCCAAACCGCGATTACGCGCTTACTTAAGTTCTTTCCACATCATGGTATTAAAGACGAAGAAGTGAATGAATTTAACCATCAAGCACAAATTGAATCTGAACGTATGCGAGATTTTATCATTTTGCATTACAAGCAAAATCAACGTGATGACACGCCTTTTTGGCGCGAATGCCAACGCATGGATATTCCTGAATCATTAGCTAAGAAAATGGCCTTGTTTGAACACTCAGGTAAAATTTTTAGAGAGCAAGACGAACTGTTTACTGAAATTGCGTGGCAACAAGTGATGATAGGGCAAGGGCTTGTTCCACAAGACCATCACCCGTTGGTTGATACATTAACAGATGAACAAATTACCGATTTAATGGATAATCTTAAAACGATTATCTCCCGAGCTGTTGATAAGTTGCCTGCTCACAACGAATTTTTGGAAAAATTATAATGCAATACAAAGAAATGAAACAAACCAAGATTAATTCATCTCGTTTAATTTATGGTTGTATGAGAATAACGGGTGACAACAGCCTAGAAGATAGAAAAAAAGGTAAAGCGGCTATTCATGCTGCAGTAGATGCTGGGTATAACCATTTTGATCATGCTGATATTTATGGCGGTGGTGAAAGTGAAAGCCTGTTTGGCGAGCTATTAAAAGAGACGCCCAGTTTGCGCGAGCAAATGATCATCACCTCAAAAGCGGGCATCAGACCGCGAAAAAATCACAATGAATATGCGCCGACCCGTTACGATTTTAGTAAACAGTACATTTTAGACAGTGTTGAAGGTTCATTATCACGTTTAGGCATTGAGCAATTGGATATGTTTTTATTGCATCGTCCAGATTTTTTAATGGATGCGCATGAAGTTGCTGATACTTTTGACATATTGAAAACGAGCGGCAAAGTGAAACATTTTGGCGTCAGTAATTTTTTACCTTCGCAAGTTGACCTGCTCAAATCTGTGATGACCATGCCGTTAGTGGCTAATCAAATTGAAATCAATATTCACAATATAGACAGCTTAATTAATGGCACGTTAGATCAATGTCAGCAACAGAATATTACCCCAATAGCTTGGTGTCCGTTAGGCGGTGTCGCATATTCAGCTTGGGGCAATACCTTTTCTGTTGAAGATGAACAGCGCATTGAAAATGAAATTAATCAACAAGCGCAAAAATACCAATGCCAGCCTTGGCAAGTTATTTTGGCGTGGTTGCTGATCCATCCTGCAGGGATTTTTCCAATTATTGGTTCAACAACACCACAACGCATTGAAGACGCGAAATTAGCGTTAGATTTAGACTATAGCCGTGAAGATTGGTATCGATTATTTGAAGCCAGAAATGGCCAATCAGTGCCTTAATGACAAGGAAAACGGGGCGAGTTATTTAACTTTTATATTATTTATT
>DAINNQ010000185.1:0-5508 GCA_036735825.1 Alteromonadaceae bacterium
AATTCGAATTAATTGATGAAATACATAAAGCCTATCAAATTGTTGACTTTATTATCATCAACCCTGCTGCATTAACACATACCAGTGTTGCACTCAGAGATGCACTTTTATCAGTAAACATTCCATTTATTGAAGTGCATTTATCGAATGTCTATGCACGAGAAAAATTCAGACAACATTCATATTTATCAGATATCGCCCAAGGTGTCATTTGTGGTTTAGGTCCTATTGGATATGGCTACGCATTAACAAGTGCACATCAATGGCTAACAAAAAATTCGCAGTAATTGAACATTAACTCAGTTACATAACACATTATTAAAAAATACATTTATAAAGGTAACCTCATGGATATTCGTAAAATTAAAAAGCTTATCGAATTAGTAGAAGAATCAGGGATCAATGAATTAGAAATTTCTGAAGGTGAAGAGTCAGTACGTATCAGTCGTGGCGGCACAGTTATGCAAGCAGCTCCAATGATGCAAGCACCAGTCGCGGCGCCAGCGCCTGTTGCAGCAGCGCCAGCACCAGTTGAATCAGCTGCACCAGCAGCAATCACAGGTCATATTGTTCGCTCTCCAATGGTAGGTACTTTCTACTCTTCATCATCACCAGATGCTCCTGCGTTTGTTGAAGTTGGTCAGCATGTTAATGCTGGCGATACATTATGTATCTTAGAAGCAATGAAAATGATGAACCAAATTGAAGCGGATAAATCAGGCGTAATTAAAGAAATTTTAGCAAATAATGAAGATGCTATTGAATTCGACCAACCGCTATTCGTCATTGAATAAGCCCAACAAATAAGGGTAATTCCATGTTAGAAAAAGTACTTATTGCCAATCGTGGCGAAATTGCATTGAGAATATTACGCGCTTGTAAGGAGCTTGGTATTAAAACGGTTGCCGTGCACTCAACAGCTGATAAAAACCTAAAGCATGTTTTATTAGCGGATGAAACCATTTGTATCGGTAAACCATCAGCTCCTGAAAGTTACCTTAACATTCCTGCGATTATTACGGCAGCAGAAGTCACTAATTCTGTTGCTATTCATCCTGGTTATGGGTTTTTAGCGGAAAATGCTGATTTTGCCGAGCAAGTGGAAAAATCAGGTTTTGCCTTCATCGGTCCTAAAGCAGAAAGCATCCGCATCATGGGTGATAAAGTTGCTGCAATCAGAGCGATGAAAGTAGCGGGTGTTCCTTGTGTTCCAGGTTCTGACGGACCATTAACTGATGATGACGCAGCAAATATTGCACACGGTAAGCGCATTGGTTATCCCGTTATCGTTAAAGCGGCTGGCGGCGGCGGTGGTCGTGGTATGCGTGTTGTTCGAAAAGAAGAAGACTTACTTGACGCGATTGCTTTAACCAAAAGAGAAGCTGGCACTATTTTCAAAAATGACATGGTTTACATGGAGAAATTCCTTGAAAACCCACGTCATGTTGAAATTCAAATCATTGCTGACGGTCAAGGTAATGCGATTCATTTAGGTGAACGTGATTGTTCAATGCAACGTCGTCATCAAAAAGTCGTTGAAGAAGCTCCAGCACCAGGTATTACGCCAGAAATGCGCGCCAAAATTGGTGAGCGTTGTTGTAATGCCTGTATCGAAATAAATTATCGTGGTGCAGGAACATTTGAATTCTTATATGAAAATGGCGAGTTTTACTTCATTGAAATGAATACTCGTATTCAAGTAGAACATCCGGTGACGGAGATGATCACTGGCGTTGACTTGATTAAAGAACAACTGCGCGTTGCAGCTGGTCAACCATTATCTTATACACAAGAAGATATTAAAATTGCTGGCCATTCTATTGAATGTCGTATCAATGCTGAAGATCCACGTTCTTTTATTCCTTCACCGGGTAAAATAACGCGCTTCCATCCACCAGGTGGGTTAGGTGTTCGTTGGGATTCTCACATTTACGCTGATTATTCTGTACCACCACACTATGACTCTATGATAGGTAAGTTAATCACTTGGGGTGATAATAGAGATGTTGCTATTGCTCGTATGCGTAATGCGTTAAATGAACTAGTCATTGACGGCATCAAAACAAACATTGCCTTACATAAAGATATTCTTAATGACCAAGGTTTTGTTAATGGCGGCGCCAATATTCATTATTTAGAGAAAAAACTTTCTGAAATTGAATAATCTTTTGAGTTTCATTTAAAATCTAAGCCCTACCTCAGTAGGGCTTTTTATTTATGATGAATTTAAACAGTAAAAATTTTAAGCTTTAATTCTCAACCTGAATTAACTTTAACTATTACTTTAACGACCAGAGAAACGAAAATGACAGATTTATTAGAAAAACCTCAACCGCCAGCCGAGGGCGAATGTTGTGACAGTGCATGTGATCCCTGTGTTTGGGATCATTATTACGCAGATCTTAAAAAGTGGCGTTTACAACAAGTAGAATTAAAGGCAGCAATCGAGCAAAAAGAGCAAGCACAAAAGCCATCTCAATAATATTCATAGTACGCGACATCTTCTCTATAAAAGGCTGCGCTTTACAATTGTCGTAGTAAATGTGGCAATTGACAAAGTAGAACAATGATCATTGCACCACACATCAACAAAGCAAATGGTACAGCACTTCCGTCATAAAAATAAGCCAGAATAGGCCCAGCCGTAGAGCCAATGCCAAATCTTAAGGTGCCGATAACTGCAGTAGCCGTACCTGATTCATGGGTAAACTCTAATAAGACTAAAGCATCAGCATTAACCGCTATCATCGAAATGCTTCCCATCAGAGGTAATATAGACAGCACGGTATAAATCAAAGGCAATTCAAACACATTCACCGCCACTAAACTTGTTGAAAAAATCAAACCGACAATCAAACCGTAACTGAGCATTTTTCGAGAGCCTTTGCGTGTCACCAAGCGCGTATTGGTAAAGTGCGCAAACATTAATCCCATTACCGTAAGGCCAAACAGCAAACTAAAATTGAATTCTGATACTTGGTATACCGTTAAATACACAAACGGTATCGAGGTAATAAAGCTAAAGAACGCCAATGAAACGACCATCGAGCTGATTAAATCTAATCGCGCTTTATGATGCGATAAAACCACATGATAGCGCGCCAAAAAGCTCACATGCTTAATTGAATGGGCTCGCTGTACTTCTGGCAAAAAGCAATAAGCTAAAATCAACACCAAGAAACTATAACCACCTAGGGCATAAAAAATAGCCTGCCAACTGTGCAAAAGTAAAAAGCTACCGATAGTCGGTGCGATCATAGGTGCAAGCATCATGATCATAGAAACATAGGAAAACCCTTTTGCTGTATGTTCTTGATAACGTTCTTTTATTGTTCCAGGTACAACAACAGTTGCCGCACTGCTGATAAATGCTTGGCAAAACCTTATCACTAAAAATTGGTTAATTGATGTTGAAAAAGGCATACAAAAGCTAAAAAACGTAAAACCAGACAAACCAATAATCACTAACTTTCTTCGGCTCATTTTGTCTGCTAATGGGCCGAAAAATATCAAACCTAATGCGTATCCCAACAAGTAAATACTTAAACTGTTTTGTACAGCGGGCATATCCGTGCCAAGCTGCTCTGCAATTTCAGGCATCGCTGGCAAATACATATCAATAGCTAATGGCGAAACTGCGATAATTGAAGCTAATAATGGCAACAAAAAAGTCAGCGATAGCGCTGAGCGGTTCACTACTTGGGAGCCTGTCGATTTTTCCATAACACTCATTTCTTGAAAGCTGCTAGTTAAGCGATAATTTATTAGTGATTAGTTGAACGGCTTGCCACTTTGAGCAGAAAACTCATGCACAATTAAGCCTAGTGCTTTAATCGCTTGCTCTACGCTGTCATTCCATTTAACCCCATAGCTAATTCGCATAAAGTTTTTATACTTACCTGAAGGAGAAAATATTTGCCCAGGTGCAAAACTAACCCCTTGCTCGATTGCGCGAGTAAAAAAATGGCTGGTATCAACATGAGAGCGACAACGCACCCATAGCACACTGCCGCCTTTGGGTTTAGAAATACACACTTCATTAGGAAAATGTGCAGCAATTAACGCACGCATACGTTCACAATTATAACGCAGTGTTTTTCTAAGAACCTGCAAGTGCCTGTCATAATCACCACTGAGTAAATAATCGGTTAAGGTCCACTGCTGTAACATTGGGCTAGAGCATGACTGAGCACGTTTTATTCGTTTTGCTTCTTCTTCAAATTTCCCCGGAATTAACCAACCAACTCGATAGCCAGGTGCTGCAGTTTTTGAAAATGAAGAACAGGTCATTACCAAGCCTTTGGTTGAATATAACTGGGCTGGAATGGGTCGCTCATCGGTGTAATAAATGTCGCTATACACTTCGTCTTCTATTAACGGTATTTCTCTTGATTCTAATAAATGAACGAGATCTTGGCGTTGTTCATTGGTCATCATTGACCCTAAAGGGTTATTGATAGCCGTTGAAAACAAACATGCTTTTACGGGGTGTTGATCTAATACATTTGCCAGTTCATTGATGCAAACACCATCCTCAGTACAGGTATAAACCTCAAGTGCTTTCATCCCTAAACTTTCGATTAACTCGATCAAACCAAAATAACAAGGGGATTCAACGGCAATAATATCGCCTCTTTTAGCGACACATTGCAAGGCAATAGCTAATGCTTCTTGTGCGCCTATAGTGATCACCATATCGTTATGATTGACAGCCACGCCATATTCTTGGTAACGCAAAGCAAGGGTGAGACGAAGCTTAGCGTCACCATTAACAGGGCCATAACTCACGGCTTTATCTGCCACGCGACTTAACACTGAGCGCATTAATCTGGCCAAGGCTTTGTCTGGCGGGTGAGCATTTACTGGATTCGAAATCCCCAATGCCACGGTATCTGGCAAATGAACAGCATCGTAAACCTGTTCAATTAAACTTCTGCATGATACTTCGACCGGCTGACAGCATGCCCATTTTGCCCGCATCGGCAATAACGTTCTGGCATGTTTTGCTTGAAGGTAATAACCCGATTGTGGCCGTGCAGAAATAGTACCTTGTCGTTCAAGCTCAATATACGCTTGCTTCACTGTCGGTACACTAATACTGAACTGACTGCTTAATTTTCTTAAACTTGGTAGCTTATCACCAGGTTTTAAAGCGCCGCTTTGTTCTTGTCGCTCAATAAAATCTATCACTTGTTGATATAAAAATTCTGGTGCTGACTTATCTAAGAGTCTCATAATAACCACTCAAACTGTATAGGTTTCATTTCTATTTTTTTGTATATGTTATTACAACAAATAATCATTAAACTGTCTATCGCGACTAAACAAAACACAAAAACTTCAGTATATATTTCTAAACACTAACTTTGACAACAATCAGCCTAAGGAGCACAACATGACACTCATCTCAATCGCTAAGAAAATCGCAACAGTGTGGTTAATTCATATGGCAAAAGATCAGTTGGCCCAAAAGCTGGTGATGCGTGAAACAGCATCGATTCAATTGAT
>DAINNQ010000186.1:0-5489 GCA_036735825.1 Alteromonadaceae bacterium
GATCTTCATGTATTTACTTTATGTGATTAAACCCATTTTTGAATCAGCAAAAATAGAACAAATCAATCAGTTTAGTATTGTTAATGCGGCTGATACCAAGGTTTTAGCAAGCGGTTTAGATGAATTACAAGAGTTAGCTTACATTGTCACCGATGACGGCAAAGTTAATTACTATCCGCTAAATGCTGAAAATCAACCCATTATAGATAAGCCGTTATTTCAAGAAACTTTATCAGAGGTTCCTCTGGTTAAAGTTATCAATGCTGGGCACGAGAGAAAAATTTTATTAGATCAACAAGGTAACGCTCAATTAGTCGCGTTAAAATTCCAAGCGATTTACGATGCCGGCACGCGTGAAATTATTCCTAATATTAGTTATCCGTTAGGTGAGCAATACATTGCTATTGACGAACAAAGAGAGCCGCTTATTCATTATTCATTTGCGATGAATGATGAACGCGCTGTTTTTGTGAGTTTTACGGATGACGAAAGATTAGTGAAAACTACATTAATTGCCGAAGACGATTTTTCTTATGATCCTGCCTATGAAGTGCAATATCAAGAAATTGAAATCAGCACTAATCGTGTAGACGATATTCTAGTAACACCTGATTTAGCTATGGCTTTTGTACGTAGTGGCGATCAAGTGTTTGTTTATGATCTGAGTGATGAAGATGATGTTGAGTTAAAAGCGACGATTATTCCTCAATTAGCACAAACGCGCTCAAATCCTATGCATTTAACATCAATGGCGTTGTTATCTGGCGGTAGCTCAATATTGTTAGGTGATAGCAGTGGTGTCGTCAGCCAATGGTTTGAAGTGGCCACTGACAATGGCCGAGAATTTAAAGAAATTCGTACTTTTAAAGCCAGTCAAGGGCAAGCTGTTCGTAAAATTTATACTGAACAATTTCGTAAAAGCTTTTATACCCTGACAGATTCTGGCGAAATGGGCGTATTTTACACCACAAGTGAAGCTGAGCTTTGGCGTGGTAATCTTATTAATTCCATTCCTACTGCTTTTGTTATCTCGCCTCGTGCTGATGGTTTATTCATTGTCCAAGATAACCAATTTCAACTTTACGATGTCACCAATGAACACCCAGAAGTGACATGGAAAGCTTTATGGCAAGAAGTTTGGTATGAAGGATATCCTGAGCCTGAATTTATTTGGCAATCAACATCAGGTTCTGATGATTTTGAAGCTAAATTTTCATTAGTGCCTATTTCTTTTGGTACGATGAAAGCGGCAATGTATGCGATGCTTTTTGCTGTGCCTATTGCATTAACTGCCGCTATATATACTGCTTATTTCATGACGCCTGGTTTACGCCGTAAAGTAAAACCAACGATAGAAATTATGGAAGCATTACCAACGGTAATTTTGGGTTTCTTAGCGGGGTTATGGTTAGCACCTATTGTTGAGAAAAATTTACCAGCGATAGCTTTATTACTCGTTTTGCTACCGATAACGGTGTTTTTTACCGCATTCGCTTGGCATAACTTACCTAAGCATCTTAAAAACAAAATACCTGAAACTTGGGCGCCAATTTTATTGATCCCTTTTCTTATTCTCATGGTGTATTTTGCCTTTTCGTTAACACCGTTTATGGAAGTGTATTTCTTTGGCGGCGATGTTCGTCAATATATCACCAATGATCTAGGAATAGATTTTGACCAACGTAATGCCTTGGTTGTTGGTATTGCTATGGGCTTTGCGGTGATTCCGACGATTTTCTCGATGGCCGAAGATGCTATTTTTAGCGTGCCAAAACATTTAACCAGCGGCTCATTAGCACTTGGTGCCACGCAATGGCAAACACTCATTAAAGTGGTGTTACTGACTGCTAGCCCAGGGATTTTCTCAGCCATTATGATGGGATTAGGCCGCGCTGTTGGTGAAACCATGATCGTGTTAATGGCAACAGGAAATACCCCAATTTTAGATTGGAGCATTTTTCAAGGTATGCGTACGCTTGCTGCTAATATTGCGGTGGAAATGCCAGAGTCGGAAGTGGGAAGTTCTCATTATCGCATATTGTTTTTAGCGGCCTTTGTGCTGTTTATATTCACCTTTGTTTTTAATACGCTTGCTGAGTTTGTACGTCAGCGTTTGCGTGAAAAGTATAGCTCGTTATAAGTTGGGGAACTGAAAATGAATAATTGGTTTAAGTCAGGCTCTCCGTGGATTTGGTTATCTGCTGGCGGTGTAAGTATTTGTTTAATATCTGTCATTGGCTTGTTGTGGTTAATTGCATCGCGTGGGTTATCTTATTTTTGGCCTGCAGATATCTATCAATTTGAACTAACGGACAAAAAAAATAGTTATGTGGTTGTTGGTGAAATTTATGACCGCGAAAGCATTCCTGTTGAGCAGTTAGCGCATTTGGACATTAACATTGATCCTGATGCAGAGTCGGTTGAGCGTTTATTAGTTAAAACAGGTAATAGAGAATTAGTGAGTTTAGATTTTCGCTGGTTATTAGTGCCGCAAATTACTCAACAAACGACACCTGAAGATTTAGTGATTATTGAACGTCGTACAAACGGTAATTTCTATGGTTATATTGACAGCTTAGTATTAGATGGTCAGTTAACTACCGTTGAACAATTGCCTGAAATGTTAGCGCGAGTCACTGAGTTTCAATCTCAAATTGAAGAATTACAAAAAGTAGATATTGGGGCGATCAACTATCAAATTGAGCGTTTACGTTTACAAGAGCGCAAGCATAGATTAAATGACACTCTCACTGCCGATAAATCGCTTGAGATCACCAATCAAGTTAAAGCGCTACAAGCGGAATATCAATTGCTTGAAAAGCAATTACTTGCATTACGTGAGCATGTTTCACGCGATCAAATTATTATGCGAGCGATGGACGGCCAGTTAGTGACGATAAACTTTGAGCATGTGTTAAAAGTTTCATTCAATAATAGAATGAATGCTTTTGAAAAGCTGATGATGTTTTTCAGCCAAATCGCCTCATTTATTGTTGATGACCCGAGAGAAGCGAATACCGAAGGCGGTGTATTCCCTGCGATATTTGGTACGGTATTAATGGTACTACTGATGACAGTGATTGTTTCGCCGATGGGAGTTATTGCCGCAATTTATTTACATGAATATGCAGGAAATAACGCCTTAACTAAATTGTTGCGAATTGCGGTGATTAACTTAGCGGGTGTGCCGTCAATTGTTTACGGGGTATTTGGTTTAGGATTCTTTGTTTATATGGTTGGTGGTAGTTTAGATCAGCTGTTTTATGCTGAAACGCTACCTAGCCCAACCTTTGGGACACCAGGGGTGATGTGGTCAGCCATCACGTTAGCTATTTTAACCTTGCCTGTGGTGATTGTTTCAACAGAAGAAGGTTTGTCTAGAATTCCATCGGCAATGCGACATGGCAGTTTAGCCTTAGGCGCAACTAAAGCTGAAACGTTATGGCGTATCATTTTACCTATTGCTAGCCCTGCTATTATGACAGGTATTATTTTAGCGATTGCTCGTGCAGCGGGTGAGGTTGCCCCGTTAATGTTAGTGGGTGTTGTAAAAATGGCGCCAAATTTACCGCTTGATGGTAACTTCCCATTCTTGCATTTAGACCGTAAATTTATGCATCTTGGTTTCCATATCTATGATGTTGGCTTCCAAAGCCCTAACGTAGAAGCGGCAAGACCATTAGTTTATGCAACGGCACTTTTATTAGTCACTATCATCGTTGCGTTAAACATGACGGCTGTGTCTATTCGTAATCGATTACGTGAAAAGTATCGCATGTTAGAGCACTAATTTATTGGTGAGTTAACCTAAAGAATAACGTGGAGCTAGGCTCCTACCTTGAAAGAATTACGTAAAGTAAGTGAACAAATAAAAGAGACAAATATGATTTCTGTTAGCCCTAAAACATCGTTAGAGTTGCAAACTAAAATTGATTTAAATAATTTATCTGCTGAACAAAAAGCGTTAGAAATTAATAACCTAAATCTTTATTACGGTGAAAAGCAGGCATTGCAAAACATAACCATGGCCATTCCTAAAGGCCAAGTAACGGCGTTTATCGGGCCAAGTGGTTGTGGTAAATCCACCTTGCTTCGTTGCATCAACCGCATGAATGACTTGGTAGATAGTTGTCGCATTGAAGGTGAAATTAACCTTCATGGTGAAAATATTTATAACAAGCATGTTGATGTTGCAGCCTTAAGACGCAAAGTAGGAATGGTATTTCAACGCCCTAATCCGTTTCCAAAAAGCATTTATGAAAATGTTATTTATGGTTTACGTATCATGGGCGAAAATAATCGCCGCGTGTTAGACGAAGCGGTTGAGAAATCATTACGTAGTGCTGCACTTTGGAATGAAGTAAAAGATAGACTTCATGACAGCGCGTTAGGTTTGTCAGGTGGTCAGCAGCAACGTTTAGTTATCGCCAGAGCCATCGCGATTGAGCCAGAAGTGCTATTATTGGATGAACCAACATCAGCACTTGACCCAATTTCTACATTAACGATTGAAGAATTAATAAATGATCTGAAAAAACAATTTACCGTGGTAATTGTTACTCACAATATGCAACAAGCGGCGCGTGTTTCAGACCAAACGGCATTCATGTATATGGGTGACTTAATTGAATATAGTGATACCAATACTTTGTTTACTACGCCAGTGAAAAAGAAAACGGAAGACTACATCACAGGTCGTTACGGTTAATAAACAAAGTCGATTTTTAGGTACGAGGAGAAATTAATGGATAACATGAATATTGGTCGTCATATATCTGGCCAATTTAATGAAGATTTAGAACGTGTGATCAACCATGTAATGCAAATGGGTGGTTTAGTTGAAAAGCAGTTAGGTGACGCTTTAGCCGCAGTATGTGATTCGGATGAAGATTTAGCAAAAAAAGTGCTTAGCAGTGATTATCAAATCAATAATTTAGAAGTCAGCATTGACGATGAATGTACACGTATTATCGCTAAACGTCAGCCGGCGGCTGGAGATTTACGTTTAATCATGGCGATAGTAAAAACTATTGCTGATTTAGAACGCATTGGTGATGAAGCACAAAAAATTGCCCATGTAGCACTTGAAAGTTTATCAAGTGATCATAAAGATTTGTTACTTAACCTAGATAATTTAGGCCGTCGCGTTCTAGAGTGTTTACAAAAAACATTAGATGCATTTACCCGTATGGATGTTGAAACGGCGATTAAAACCCATAAAAGTGATGATAAAATTGATCGTGAATATGAAGCACTTATGCGTCAATTAATGACATATATGATGGAAGAGCCACGTTCAATCCCTCAAATCATGAGTGTTATTTGGTCTGCACGCGCATTAGAGCGAATTGGTGATCGTTGTCAAAATATTTGTGAATACATTATTTATTTTGTTAAAGGTAAAGTTGTTCGACATACCTCTCCTGATTAAGATATTCCTATGAATATTATTGGCAAGTAGTTAGTCAGTAAATTTGTTTAATTATGTT
>DAINNQ010000187.1:0-5463 GCA_036735825.1 Alteromonadaceae bacterium
TCAATAATATGAGCAACTTTGCGCTGTTGTTCTGATAAGGTCATTATCCCATAAAATGAACCACTCACCAGCAGTGCTACTAAGGTAATAGCAACCCAAATTTGCTTTTTGACTTGATTTTGTAATTGCTGAGATTTTGCCATATTAGGGAAGTTATTTTAGCCTATTAACTTATTATTTTAATTGGTATTATCAAACTTTAGCTTAGTATTTATTTCTTTGCTATAAAATAACCGTGATTCTTGATAATGATACTAAACATCAAGCAGGTAGAGAGTTCTTAGAGTTAGCAAATTTATTAAAATTAACAGGGCAAGTTAATGAGTAAAACGATTGTTTTCTAAGAATATTGAAAGGACAGATGAAGCCATATGCGATTAGCAATATGGGCAAAAATTATACTTTACTTGGGCTTTGTAATTAAAATTAGACTATTAATTTAGTCACCCGAGGCTTCAGTTTAGTTGCTTAATTTCAAATTCTGGACACGACATTACGGTCATAGATTCTGTAAATTTTAAGGCAGGAATCCTACAGAATGACATAAATAGTTAACTCATGCATAACCTTATTTCCATAATTAAGACAGGGTGGTTTAGCAAAAAAATAATTAAAACCACAAACAGAGGATTGGTAAGTTCTATTAAGTTTTCTCATTGCTGCATTAATAAACTATATTTATAATTGATAGTATCAATACAGTACAATATTGGAAATATGGATGTTTATTCGAATTCTTTTCGTCATCATTTTAGTCTCAGCCTCTTTGAACTGTGTAGCTCAAAATACAATAGTTCTTGCTGTTGAAGATAGCTGGCCTCCTTATGCAAATGAGGACGGTAGTGGCATTTCTAAAGAAATTATTCAATCAGCGTACAATTCAGTAAATGTTAAAGTAGAGTTTATTGTTGTTCCTTATGTGAGAGCATTATTAATGGCAGAGAATGGTGCCGTAGACGGTGCATTTAATGTAACTAAACAAAAAAGTACCATTGATATATTAAATTTTGGTGAAGCCCCAATCCTACAAGCTAGTGCATCTTTTTATTATCACAAAGATTCAACAATGAATTTCAATTCAGTAAATGACATACCTAAGGAAGTTACTGTTGGAGTAATCATTGGGTATGAATATGGTGATAACTACCAGAAAAATAAAGACAAATTTGTTGAGGTTAAGGTGTCAAAACAGGAGCAACTCATCAAACTTTTGATGAATAAACGTATAGATATGGCAATAATGTTTGATGATGTTGCCAAAGCTAAGTTAAGTAAAATGGGGCTTACTCAGCACGACATTAAAAAAGGTGAAATAAACCACATAAGTGATATTTACGTGGCTTTTAGTAAAAAGAAGAATACTAGAGTTGCTATGGAGTTACTTGACCAAGGTTTAGTCAATATAAAAACAATTAAGTATTAACAGCAGCGATGAGTTTAAATCCGTCATTCTAACTCATTTCTTTTGATGAAAATTCGATAACGTCCATTTTCTAAAAGTACTGTCTAAAAACTGGTTGGCCACTGTTTCAAACTCTGGGTGTTGTTTCACACCATAATAGGAGGGGTCAGTCAGTAAAAAAGACTCTATGCCCATAGTGAAAGAATCGAGCATTTGCAGTGAGTTTTGAAAATATTGGAACTGCACATCAAGTATTAAACTGTTATCAAGATAAAGTACTAATGGGCGAAATGAATAGCCACCTCGCCCCTCATTTACCAGACAAAATGGGAGAGAATCCTTGACTAAAAGTGCAGCGGGCTCAGGTAAAACTTCAGCGCCTTTGCTTTTTAATATTGCGCTATAGAGAAGCACCATAATCGAATTATCTTTTGCAACCTGTTCGAACTGCTCTAATGTAATATATCCATTCTTAGCATAAGTATTACTAAATAGCGTTGCATCTCCTGTTTGTAAGTGTGCAATAATTTGCTGTTCTAGTTGAAATTTTTCTGGCAGTTGTAACTGATTCAGCAACTCAGTTTCAGCAAAACTTAGCGCTTGCTGTTGCTGTTTTATATACAACAAGCTTAATGGCCACTCATAGGCTTTAAAGTTTTCGGGGTTTTCCTGTAATTCGCTTTGCAATATGTTTAAAGCGATGTTGTTGTTATTTAGTAAAAGGTGTAAAGAAATCTCATGTGCTTTGTGTATATTGTTTTTGTTGCTATTAATACTTGTTAAGTAATCCAAAGCATTCTGCGGCGAGCGTTCAATGACATAGTGTTTAAATAACAGTGTATCTATGGTGAGATTAGTAGAAACGTCTTTAACTAGTAGTTTATTAATTGCCGATAAACTCAATTCGGTGTTACCAATCACATATGAACTATAAAAAAGGTTGAATAAATTGATGACATTAGCAGGGTTTCGTTTCAACACCTGTAAGCGCTCTTCTACGGTTTGTTCAAAACCTTTACTGTGAGAAAGCGCAAGTAAATAGGAATTCTCAATAAAGGGATCATTCGGGGCTTGTTTGAAGGCTAGTTGCAGTTTTTCAAACGCTAAGTCATAGTGATTTTTGCTCATCAGGTATTATCCTTCAACAAGGTGCTTGAGGGGAAACTGCGGCGCAACCAATAACTCAGTAAATAGTTTTTCTCTTTGTTTTTCGCGCTCGGCTGCTGTAAAACCTCCATAACTTTCTGCCATTTCATACACTGCAAAAAGCTGCGCTTTGGCCAAATAAAACTTCTCATCTAAAGCGATTGCTTGTTGTAAATAACTACTAGCTTTCACTATCGACTCAGGATCTCTTTGATAGGCTAGGCTTCTCCCTTTTACAAATAATTCGTATGCTTGCTCATTACTAGTCAACCCAGCCTCGGTATTGATCTCGTCGGGTAATAAATTGAGTTTTAATGCTTTAGTAATGGCAAAGGTTAATTCATCTTGTAAAGCAAAAATGCCATCAAGTGTTCGGTCGTAGGTTTCTGACCAAATATGACTGCCTGATTCAACTTCAATTAATTGGGCGGTTACTCGTAATGTTTCAGAGTCTTTGCGTATACTGCCTTCAAGTATGTAATTAACACCCAAAGTTTCGCCTATTTTTCGAATATCTGAATTTTTATTTTTAAACTCAAAAGACGATGTGCGGGAAATGACTAAAAGGTTGTTAATACGGGCTAATGCGTTAAGTATCTCTTCTGCTATGCCATCACCAAAATATTCTTGTGAGTTATCTGGACTCATATCCGCAAAGGGCAGTACCGCTATCGAAAGCGTTTTGGTGGATTCATCGACTGGCGCTAATAATTTATCGTACGTTATAAAAGCAATGGCTAGGGTTAAAGCCCAAGCCAACCATTGGTTAATTTTACTGCCTGTTACTTCGCGAATAGACTCATCTTCATCAACGTCTTTCGTAAACTTTAAGCCGTCAGGCGTTAATTCAAATGCCCATGCAATGATACAAGCAACAGGAAAACCAAGACCTAATACTACAGTAGTTATTGTGCCAAACATTGTGGGGAGATGAAGATAGGGAGAGACGACTGCAACAATTTGTTAGATAAGCCAGCTGGTGACCAAATAAACACTCGCAACCTTAAATACATTGCGGCGTTTGAGTTCTTTAAAAACTGTCATGCTTCCTGCTCGCTATTATTATTTCCTAGTTAGATTAGTCTTTATTGGATGATGATGCAATTTTAAGCGATTTATTTTGGCGTATTGATTTTAGCTTTCAATAAATTGATTTTTCAATGGCTCTAGTGAAGAAAAGCTATTACTTTTAGTTACTCGGCCTTATCTTTAAACTCACACAAATCTTCAATAATACATGCACCACAACGCGGTTTACGGGCTACGCAAGTATTGCGGCCATGAAGAATAAGCCAGTGGTGAACATCTACTTTGAACTCCGCAGAAATCACTTTTAGAAGTTTCTGCTCAACTTCTACCACGTTTTTACCCTTAGCAAACTTAGTACGGTTTGATACGCGGTCGATGTGTGTGTCGATGGCTATGGCCAGCAAGCCAAAAGATAAGGAAGGTAGATTAAAGTGAAGATCATTTGTGCAAATCCGTTTTTTGCCATTGGTGAGCTATCAAATGAAATTTATTTTCTCCAATGTGAGTTTTATCTTTAAAGACTATTTCGAGTATGGCATTAACAATGTCAATACTGTGGACTCTGAGAAATCAATATCGACTAATTATTGTCATTCTTTATTTCTTTTGCTCTGTTGGTATTTTTAAAACGTCATTAATGTTTTTATTTCGTTTTTCTACATACGCTTTTTCAATATAAGACATAATTATTGAAGACCAAACATCCTGACTTTTTCTGGATAAATGTGACCACTCAGGAATTTCAAGCTCAGTTGATAATTCAGGGAAATCCATGGTATTGATTGCGGGTACGTTTAGTCCATTTACGATAGGTAGCCAGAGGTTTTCTTTATGGTTAGTTAAGATGTCTCTTTCTAAATAAAGCCCACTTGAAGGCATGCGAATGAAAACGATATCACCGCCTCGCTCCTGTAGCTGCGCTACCAATGGTGCAAAGTAAGCGATTGCTTCTTCTGCCATTACTTGCATTTGCTCAGCTGTTTTTACTTTCTTCAAATCTAAACCACGAAGCCAAAAGTTTAATATTTGTTCATTATCAAAACTACCGATTTGTTCAACCGGTGCCCACATGTCTGTTTGTCTGTCTTCAAAGGTATCACCTAGTTTCCAACCTTGTTGATTTAATATTTTCGAGTTTTCTCTTTGAGGAAGTGAAGAGTAATGATCAATAAGCTCAAACAGCGAAAAAGCTTCATCGATAAAGCCAAAATTCTTGGCCAATGGGTCATGTAATTTAGTGCTTAACCACTGAGCAGGAGATTCGCTGTGATAGCGTTGCAGTGCATCTTTGCCAAAAAATCCTTCCGTTAACCAATTGAATAAAAACGGGGTATAACCGACTAAAATGATGCCATCAAAGTCTGTATTTTCAACGATATCTTTAACAAATAAAGCAGGGCTTGTTCCTGGTAAGGATAACTGTAAAGGGCGACTACCTAATTGCTTTTCTAGAATGTTTAAATCTGCCGCCCAAAGCATACGGCTAGAGCCGGTTAAAACCACTCTAATGTTATGGTCAGGCTTATCTAGCTTTCTTCGCTCTTGTGCCCACATAGCATCCATACCGCTTAGGTAACCCCCCGGTTGATGATGCATGCTTCTCGCAAGCAGCTCCCAGAAAATGATCATTACAAAAACTAATACCAATGAGGTAATTATAATTTTTCCCCATAGGTGTTCTGGAATTTGGCGATATTCAATTTTAGAACTGGAAGTAGATGAAGGCATTGCCTGTCCCCTGTGTAATAACGATTGTAAAGGTCATCACTGTCAATAAGAAAGTGACTAACCAAGCAGGCATTTTGTTTACTGTTTCTTCTAACGTGGTATTGCGCATATACCAATGAGCAGATAATAATAAGCTCATTATCACAACTACCTCAATA
>DAINNQ010000188.1:0-1226 GCA_036735825.1 Alteromonadaceae bacterium
TATTAAATGCGAGCCGCATAACTCGTCATCAGGGTTATAAATGTCGAGACAATAATCATCTAAAATGCCAGCAGGCAAGCTATCGTCATCTTCGAGCGAAAACCACTTTTCATTCGGGTAATGCACAAATTCACTGTTAGCAATATCTTGACCTAAAAACTGATCATTGTAGAAAAAATTGCAGTTAAGGCGTTCAATAAATTCACCTAACGCTGAGCACAATGCACTTTCTTTTGTCGCGCCTTTACCATTGGTAAAACACATGGGCGAGGCGGCATCACGAATGTGCAATGACCAAACGTTAGGAACGATATTTCGCCAAGACGATATTTCAATTTTCATCCCAAGATCAGCTAAAATATTGGTCATGTTAGCGATGGTTTGCTCAAGCGGTAAATCTTTCCCTAAAATATAGGTGCTTTCATCACTCGCCGTTTGCCCCATGAGCATGGCTTGTGCATCTTCTTCAAGGTTATCTACCGTTTCTACTTTAAATTCTGGACCCGTTTGAATAACTTTTTTTACCGTACAACGGTCAATGGAACGTAAAATGCCTTCTTTATCTTTATCCGATAAAGTTTCAGGTAACTCCACTTGAATTTGAAAAATTTGGTTATAGCGATTTTCAGGATCAACAATATTGTTTTGCGATAGTCGAATATTATCGGTTGGAATATCTCGTGAATTACAATACACCTTAACAAAATAAGCCGCGCACAATGCCGAAGATGCTAAAAAGTAATCAAAAGGTCCTGGCGCAGAACCATCACCTTTATAACGAATCGGTTGGTCTGCTATAACAGAAAAATCATCAAACTTAGCTTCTAGTCTCAGATTGTCGAGAAAATTAACTTTAATTTCCATGAGGTGGTTTCCACAATTTATGCATGTCAGTCAATATACGGAAATTAAAAGCAAAGGAAGCGCTTAATTACTGCTCTTTCACCTATTACTGACTTTTCGCGAATGAATATTTATGGCTTATTATCTGAGTTTTTGCAGCAATAGTCTTGGGATAATTCAATTAATTGCTAAATGAGCCGTGATTGCCCAAGTTTTTCACTTTTTATGTGTGCAAAATTTACGCTAAAAAGTTCAACAATTGCTAGTGAGTTTAAGAATTTGGGCGTATCATGCGCTACTTTTTAAATTTCAGTTTTCTATCGAAGCTGAGCTTATGCGTTTGGATCACATTTGACACTGCTACAATTCCCTCAACTTGTTGA
>DAINNQ010000188.1:1326-5462 GCA_036735825.1 Alteromonadaceae bacterium
GAGCTTATGCGTTTGGATCACATTTGACACTGCTACAATTCCCTCAACTTGTTGATGCACCTCAATTTGTTGAAGACTCCTTACATGTTGATGACTCTTTACTTTTTGAGAACATTGCTGAAGATATCATCTCGAAAGGCTTTAGTATCAGACCCTATTCATTACCTGAAGAATTAAGCGCTCAACTGCTCGAACATATTGAAACAATGCCGAGTTACAACTTTAAACAAGCGGGCATAGGTAGAAACAACGACCATATCATCAATAACTTTGTTCGCACCGATGAAATATGTTGGATTAACGGGGAAAGCTCTGCAGGTAAAGCTTGGTTAAACTGGACAAGTGAATTACAAACGTATTTAAATAGACGCCTATTTTTAGGTCTGTTCTCATTTGAAAGTCATTTTGCTCATTATGCCCAAGGCGATTTTTATAAAAAGCATAAAGATGCCTTTGTCGGTGAAGATAATCGTGTGTTGTCAGTCGTTGTGTATTTAAACAAAGGCTGGAGTAATGAAGACGGTGGTGAATTGGTTATTTATGATAGTGAATCAACACACTACCCGAAAATAGATGATGGTTCGATTAAAGTAACACCAGCCTTTGGCACTATCGCTATTTTTCTCAGTGAAGAGTTTCCACACGAAGTGCTTCCGGCAAAACGTGATCGTTATTCTATTGCCGGATGGTTTCGTTTAAATAACAGTATTGCCAATAATATTGATCCGCCGCGCTAATGGCTTTTTAAGCTAATTTCGCTGTGCATTTCATACAATTCATAAAAATGGCTCTTATTAAAAGAGCCATTCACAAATCAATCGCGTAGCGAAATTATTTTACATTAGCCATTTTCGACAAACTATTTTTAGTCAATCTATTTTAAGCAAAGTAAGAGTTCACGTACTACTTTGGCGGCAAATACGTCGCTGTTACCTGTGCTATCAATTTCAGGTGATAATTCCACCACGTCACAGCCAACAAAGTTTTTCTCACGCAAAATTTTGCATAAACTGATAAACGAATGAAAATCTTCACCGCCTGGCTCTGGCGTGCCTGTTCCAGGGAAAAAGCTCGGATCAAAATAATCTAAATCTAAGGTAAGATAAATCGGTTTATCGTTAGGAATATCTTCAATATTAGCTAAAAATTCACTGCGACTTTTCATGAGCGATTGATTGCTATTCATCCATTGATATTCTTCTTTTGTGCCAGAACGAATACCATATTGGATCAACTGATGATCATCGCCAAAATAATCTACCACACGACGAATAATTGAAGCGTGCGAATAATGATAACCTAAGTAGCCATCACGCAAATCAGCATGAGCATCTAAATGAATAAGCGTTAAATCAGAATATTCAGCCAAGTATTTTTTGATCGGCGCAAATGAAATGGAATGCTCACCACCCAGTGTTAAAATTTTAACGTTTTTATCTTTTAACGGTACATCAGCAAATAAACTATCAAAAGCAGCATTCGCTTTTTGATACTCTTGTTCAATATGTTCTGGTGCCGTTGTTGGGCTAATAGCTAAATCAATCGGCAAATTGCCTAAATCAACAAAAGTGAGTTGCTCAAGATCATCATCTAAATAGGGAGAATAAGACTCTATTCCTTCTGAAACCGCGCGCAAGGCGTTAGGGCCAGCTTTGGTGCCTTTTCTAAAACACGCTGTGCCATCAAATTCATATCCAATAATATGCGTGGTATTTTCAAAAATCCCTGTACTATTTTGTGCTAATTCAAACGGAATTTCAGGAAGGGTTAATTCTACATTTATCGCTTTTAACAATGTCGTCATTTCTCTGCCAATTTTTGTCGCAATTATCCAAAATTTCATCGCAAAGTATAGTGTTTTTAACCCTGTTCAACAAAATTAACCCACATCATTGCTGACTTTGTGTTTATTTACAGATTTTAAACTTGCGGGTTTTCTTGGCTTTTATCGGTTTTTAACCTGATATTTCATGTTTTATAATGAAAAATACGGTAAATTAGCAACATTGAATTTACTGTCATTCACCAAAGAATGACGCACTTTTGTTTACATGAGGATGTATCATTGTTTTTTGAAGGCTCAGAGAAAAAAGCAGAAATTATTATCGATGATCAGCAACTATCTTTATTAACCGATATCGACGATGAATTTTGGTCTTCATTTGTTCATCAATCCAATGCGCAAATATTATCAACAATTAAAAACGACCAGTGCAAAGCATTTCTTTTATCTGAATCGAGTTTATTTGTTTGGCATGACCGTATTTTAGCGCTGACTTGTGGTGTCACTCAGCTGATTAATTCTGTTGAATTTTTCATTGAAAACCTCGGCATGCATGTAATTAAGCAAGTGAGTTATCAACGAAAAAACGAATATTTTTCTCAAGCTCAACCCAGTTGTTTTGGTGACGACATTAAGCGATTAAGCAAACATATGGCAGGCAAAGCCTATAGATTTGGCGAAATGGACAGTCATCATAATTATGTTTTTCATATGGATAACGACTTTCAAGCGGCAAGTGATGATACCACTTATGAATTTTTGGCTTACCAAATCAGCAAAGAAGCTTCAGATCATTTAACTCAGACGCATCTCAGTGCTGAACAAATTCGTACATTTTTATGTATCGATGAGATTTTGCCAGACTTTATCATTGATGATTTTGTGTTTGAGCCGTACGGATATTCGTTAAATGCGATTAAAGGTGAAGACTATTTAACTATTCACGTAACGCCACAGGCAGACAGCAGTTATATTAGCTTTGAATCTAATATTGATTTACTCGCTATTGCCCCCACACTTTTAGCGATTTTATCACCCGCTTCATTCGATTTAATGAGCTTTAATGAGCCTCATTTTGAGCAAAAATTATTAGCCACTATGCCTTCAAGTTACTTAGCTAAGTCATTAGTGAGTAAAAAACTCAGTAATGGCTATTTAGTGAACTTTGCTAATTATATTTTACCAAGAACAACATTTTCAGAGCCTATTGAGCTCGACGTATTAGGAGAAAATCATGCACTCTAATTTATGGGTAGAAGAAAACTTCAGTGACTTTTTAGGGATAAAATTCAAAGTAGAAAAAGTGTTGTTTTCAGGTAAAAGTGATTTTCAAACGGTCGATATCGTAGAAACAAAAGGTCACGGAAAAATGTTACTTAACGACGGCTTGATCATGGTGACTGAGCGTGATGAATTTGCCTACCATGACATGATCACTCACGTGCCGTTATTTGTGCATCCTTCACCAAAAAATGTTTTAGTGATTGGTGGTGGCGACGGAGGAACTGCCCGTGAGGTTATTCGTCATCACGGTGTTGAAAAATGTACCATGGTTGAAATTGACGCTATGGTGGTTGATGCGTGTAAGCAACATATTCCGCAAACGGCCGCCGCATTAGATGATGATCGTATTCAATTAATTATTGGTGACGGCGTGCAATTTGTGAACGAAACGCAAGAAAAATTTGATGTCATCATAGTTGACAGTACTGATCCTATCGGCCCTGCTCAACCACTTTTTGGCGAAGCATTTTATCAAGATGTTTTTAATTGTTTAACAGATGATGGCATTGTGGTTTCACAAGGTGAATCGTCTTGGTACGCCTTAGAAATTCAGCAGTCTTTGTTAAAAGTACTCAACAAAGTATTTCCTCAAAGTTACTTGTACAGTTTTAGCAATTTAACTTATCCAGGTGGATTATGGAGTTTTACTTTCGCATCAAAAACCTATCATCCAACTAAAGATTTTAACGCCAGCAGAGTGAATGACAGTGGCTTAACCTTTGATTATTACAATGCTGAATTACATAGCGCAGCTTTCGCGCTACCAAGTTTTGTCAAAAAAGGCTTAAGTGGCTTAATCAATAATTAAATCTATTTTTAGTCTCTTGGCAAAGCTGAATAACAACATCGCAATTGATCTGCCCTGTCGTTATTCAGCTTTTCAATTATAATTATAATTATGTAAACTATTAGCGTTCACCTGTTAATACTTGCTTAAATCGTTGCTCTAGTACCTGACCTTCAATATGCTCAACACTCGCCATAGCCAAACTGATATGGGTTAAACGCTCTGTTGGCGTAGGATGGGTTTTATATAGCAACGCAAGGCTAGAGTCATCGGGTGAAATCG
>DAINNQ010000189.1:0-5438 GCA_036735825.1 Alteromonadaceae bacterium
CTCCAAAGATACAACCTTCAGCAAAGATAGCATCACTTAATCGCATTGACTTGCGTCACTTTAGCATTGATCGAACCATCACTTATTTGAATGTAAATTTCATCATCTATTGCCACTTCATTAACGCTTTTGATGATATTTCCTTTGCCTGTTCTACTGACACTATAACCTCGAGCTATCGTGGCTAAAGGGCTGACAATTTGTAGTTGCTCTATGTGATGAACAAAGGCTTCTTGTTTAGCGTGCAGTAACCGCTGTGTGGCAATTGATAATCTTTGCTGCAATTTAGCTAAATACTGCGCTTGTTGGTTGATGTTCTTTTCTGGATTTAAATGGTTCAACCGATTGCTTAACTGTTTAGGTAACACTTGGCTTAAGGTAAGTTTTAAAGCCATTGCGCGGTTAAGCCTAATGGCTAGCTCGTCAGCTCGCTGTTGAAATACCATCACACTTTGTTGTGGGTGAGCAAGGTTAAGCCTGTGTGATAAGTGCGAAAGCTGTTGCTTAGCTTGAATAATAAGTGATTGTGCAACTTTGTGTAATTGTTGCTGATGACCAGTAAGCTTTAATAATGATTCGCTTTGATCTTGAGAAACTAATTCAGCAGCGGCAGAAGGTGTGGGTGCTCTTAAATCAGCGACATAATCACTTAATGTTGTGTCTATTTCATGGCCAACTGCGCTGATAATAGGAATGCGACTGTGAAAAATAGCTTCAACAACGTCTTCTTCATTAAAGGGCCATAAATCTTCTAAAGAGCCACCACCTCGTCCAACAATTAATACCTCACATTCTGCACGTTGATTAGCAATATCTATGGCTTGAACAATGTCATATTTTGCTTGTTCACCTTGAACCAGTGCAGGATAAATAATCACTTCAATGGCAGGGTTACGTCTTTTCAGCACAGATAAAATATCTTTAACCGCAGCTCCCGTTGGTGACGTGACTATTCCTAAGCGTGAAATATGTTTGGGAATGACCTGTTTAAATTGTTGAGCAAATAAACCTTGGGCATTGAGTTTTTGTTTGAGTTGATCAAATTGCTGGCGCAATAAACCTTCACCAGCATCTTCCATTAACTCAATAATTATTTGAAAGTCACCACGAGGTTCATATAACGACACTTTAGCGCGAACAAGCACTTGTTGACCGTTACGAGGAGAAATTCTTACTCGGCTATTATTTCCTTTAAACATCGCGCATTTTACTTGTGACTTACTGTCTTTAAGCGATAAATACCAATGACCAGAACTTGCGGCGATGAAATTCGATATTTCACCACATAACCACACGGTATTTAGTTCACTTTCTAACATGAACTTTACTTTTTTAGTGAGTTCACTTACTTGTAAAATGTGCTGTTCAGCCATAAAAGAGCTACTTTTTCGGGTGTTAACAAGAAATTAGCGCATATTATATATTTGTTTAACCCGAGCAGGGGAAATAATTTGATTAAATCATGAAATTTAAGTTGTTCTTAACAGACAAAACGGTTAAAATTCTGCCGCAATATTTCCTCCCTAACCACACCTTTTTAGAGAGATGTTGCGATGCTAAGAATTGCTCAAGAAGCGCTAACTTTTGATGATGTTTTACTTGTACCTGCCCATTCAAAAGTTCTTCCCCACACGGCTGATTTAAAAACCAAATTAACCCGTAAAATTAATTTGAATGTACCTATGGTATCCGCATCTATGGATACTGTAACCGAAGCTAATTTAGCTATCACCTTAGCTCAAGAAGGCGGTTTAGGTTTTATTCATAAAAATATGACTATTGCTGAACAAGCCAGAAATGTATCGAAAGTTAAAAAATACGAAAGTGGTATTGTGTCAGACCCTGTTACGGTTCGCCCTGATGCGACGATTTTAGAAACCATGCAGTTAGCTGATGAATTAGGTTTTTCTGGCTTTCCAGTCGTTGATGCTGAATATAATTTAGTTGGCATTATCACTGGCCGTGATTTACGTTTCGAAACTGACTTAACTAAACCTGTTTCTGCGTTAATGACAGCTAAAGAAAATTTAGTCACCGTACAAGAAGGTGCGTGTCGTGAAGAAATTCTTGGCCTTATGCATGAACATCGTATTGAAAAAATCTTAATGGTTGATGATGCTTTTAAACTAAAAGGTTTGATCACTGTAAAAGATTACCAAAAAGCAGAAAGTAAACCGAATGCCTGTAAAGATGAATTAGGTCGTTTACGCGTGGGTGCTGCTGTTGGTGTTGGCGCAGGAACAGATGAACGTATTGATGCGTTAGTTGCCGCTGGCGTTGATGTATTGCTAATCGATACATCGCATGGTCATTCGCAAGGGGTACTAGATCGCGTAAAAGAAACACGTGATAAATACCCAGATTTACAAATTGTTGCTGGTAACGTAGCCACAGGTGCTGGCGCAAAAGCTTTAGCTGATGCTGGTGTTGATGCGGTAAAAGTAGGCATTGGCCCAGGTTCTATTTGTACTACGCGTATTGTTACTGGTGTTGGCGTGCCGCAATTAACTGCGATTTCGAACGCAGTTGAAGCGTTAAAAGGTACTGGCATTCCTGTGATTGCCGACGGCGGAATTCGTTTTTCTGGTGATATTGCCAAAGCGCTTGTTGCTGGTGCCCATTGTGTCATGGTGGGTAGTATGTTCGCAGGTACTGAAGAATCACCAGGTGAAGTAGAACTTTATCAAGGGCGCTATTATAAATCATATCGCGGCATGGGCTCTTTAGGTGCAATGGCGCAAAAAGAAGGTTCGAGTGATCGTTACTTCCAAAAATCTGATGGTGAAGCGGACAAATTAGTGCCAGAAGGCATTGAAGGTCGTGTTGCTTACAAAGGCCCAGTTGCCGCTATTATTCATCAGCAAATGGGTGGCTTAAGATCATCTATGGGCTTAACGGGTTGTGAAACGATTGAAGTGATGCGCACCAAACCAGAATTTATGAAGATAACGTCTGCGGGTATGGGTGAATCACATGTTCATGATGTCACTATCACGAAAGAAGCACCTAATTATCGCATGGGGTAAGCCAAATCGCTTACTGTGAGTTATTTCACTCTATTGCAGCATCAGTAGTGCGCTAATGTGAACTAGCTTCGAATGAACCGTTTGTTAGGTTTAAAGTAAAACAGATAATTACAGTATTTTATAACAGGCTGAGCTGTAGATATGGTGGCTCAGCCTGTTCATTTTTATATTACATATTATTAGGAACAAAACACATGAGCAAAGATATTCATGATCACCGCATACTAATATTAGATTTTGGTTCGCAATACACACAGTTAATTGCCCGTCGCGTGCGTGAAATAGGCGTTTATTGTGAGCTGTGGGCTTGGGATGTTACTGAAGAGCAAATCAAAGGATTTAACCCTACGGGTATTATTCTTGCTGGTGGGCCAGAATCTGTTACTGAACATAACTCACCACGAGCACCACAATATGTTTTTGACGCAAACGTGCCAGTATTAGGCATTTGTTATGGTATGCAAACCATGGCAGAGCAGCTCGGTGGTGGTGTACAAAGTTCTGAGCATAAAGAGTTTGGTTACGCGTCTGTAGAAGTCATTGGTCAATCAGCGTTATTTAATGCCATTGAAGATAGCATTGGCGCTAACGGCAATGCGTTATTAGATGTATGGATGAGTCACGGCGATAAAGTCTCTGAAATTCCTGCTGGTTTTACGAGTATTGCGCAAACGCCAAGCTGTAAATACGCAGCCATGGCAAACGAAGAGAAACAGTTCTACGGTGTGCAGTTTCACCCAGAAGTCACTCATACCAAACAAGGTATGCGTATTTTAGAGCATTTTGTTGTTGATATTTGTCAGTGTGAAAAACTATGGACATCAGCGTCAATTATTGAAGACGCCATCGCAAAAATGAAAGCGCAAGTAGGTGATGATGAAGTTGTACTTGGTTTATCTGGTGGCGTTGATTCATCGGTAGTTGCCATGCTTTTACATCGCGCTATTGGTGATAAATTAACCTGTGTTTTTGTTGATAACGGTTTATTACGTTTAAACGAAGGCCAGCAAGTAATGGACATGTTTGGCGATCATTTTGGTTTAAACATTATTCATGTTAATGCTGAAAACCGCTTTTTAGATAGACTTGCTAGTGAAAATGATCCAGAGAAAAAACGTAAAATCATCGGTAATGTTTTCGTTGAAATTTTCGATGAAGAAGCCAGTAAATTAGTCAATGCCAAATGGTTAGCACAAGGGACTATTTATCCTGACGTGATTGAATCAGCTGCATCGGCAACTGGCAAAGCACATGTGATCAAATCTCATCATAATGTTGGTGGTTTACCAGAAGACATGGAGTTAGGTTTAGTTGAACCTTTACGTGAACTTTTTAAAGATGAAGTACGTAAAATTGGTTTGGAATTAGGCTTACCTTACGACATGCTTTACCGTCATCCATTTCCAGGACCAGGTTTAGGCGTTCGTATTTTAGGTGAAGTGAAAAAAGAATATGCTGATTTACTTCGCCGCGCTGATCACATTTTTATCGAAGAATTACATAAGCATGATTTATACAACAAAGTCAGCCAAGCATTCACGGTATTTTTACCTGTACGCTCAGTCGGTGTTATGGGTGATGGTCGTAAATATGATTGGGTTGTTAGCCTGCGCGCGGTTGAAACCATTGACTTTATGACCGCTCATTGGGCGCATTTACCTTATGATTTCTTAGGGTTAGTTTCAAACCGTATTATTAATGAAATTGATGGTATTTCTCGCGTGGTTTACGATATATCAGGTAAACCTCCTGCGACTATCGAATGGGAATAAATTTCAGCTTAAGTTGGCTATATCGTCTGATTTCGTTGTCGAAAGTGCTCACCTAGTAAACTAGGCTCAGCGCTTTCTCATAGAAATCAAACGATTTATCTGCACTTAACCTAGAAATTACCAAACTTATTAAACCTCATAGTTGCAAAACTTTGGGGTTTTATTTTGACAAATTTATCAGGATGAACAATGACAATTGAACGTATAGAAACCAACCAACGCATGAGTCGTATTGTAAAACACAACGGTACAATTTATTTATGTGGTCAAGTCTGTGCAGATGCCACGAAAGACATTACCGAACAAACACAAACCATGTTAGCTAAAGTTGAACAATTATTAGTGCAAGCAGGCAGCTCTAAAGAGCACATGTTATCGGCAACGATTTATTTAAATACCATGGCTGATTTTGCAAAAATGAATGAAGTGTGGGATGCATGGGTACCTGAAGGTTACGCGCCAGCACGTGCTTGTGTTGAAGCTGCCATGGCTAGAAAAGAATTATTAGTTGAAATATCAGTAGTTGCTGCCGAAATCTGATTAAACTTTTCTTAATTCATTTAACCTGCAATAAATTACAACCACTACTGTAATAATTTACAGTGGTTGTTTTTTTGTGTAATCTCTTAATCTTAAAAAA
>DAINNQ010000190.1:0-5432 GCA_036735825.1 Alteromonadaceae bacterium
TTGAGTTCGATGAAAAATATGTTTTATCCGAGCTTTAATAAACAGTTAAAAATGCTAAAAAAATGAATAGAAATCAAGCGAAAACTGAGCGAGAACATAGCAAGAATTGAGTGAGAAATTTATGAGATTAAAACTTAAAGCATCAACGTATATCGGATTTATTTTGATCATTACCATTATTTTTTTATTGCGTTATTTTTTCAATCCCAATGAAAACAGTGCCAGCAATAATGAACTATTTCTTGGTATTACAGTAAGTTCACAAAACGATGAGCGATCAATGTTTGATGTCATTAATAAATACTTATTTAGTTCAGAAGATGGTAGTGAGTATTTACCCGCGGTAAAAGCATCGACAAACAACGAAATAAGAAAGCTTCCTGATTTTACAGAATATGTCGATGTAAAAGAGAAAAAAGAAGCCTTTTTTTCGACCTTGTATCCTGTCATAGCGGAAGAGAATGAACACATTCTCAATGTCAGAAAAGCGGTCATACGTTTACAAGAAAAAACTGCCCAAAACCTAACATCAGATGAAATAGATTGGTTATCGGCATTGGGCACTCATTATAAAGTGTCAGCACAATCTAACTATGCAGACTTTTTTGATGAACTATTAATAAAAGTCGATTTAATCCCCCCTTCGTTAGCATTAACACAAGCTGCCATTGAGTCAGGATGGGGAAGCTCACGTTTTTCAAAACAAGGTAATAATTTATTTGGCCAATGGTGCTTCAAAAAAGGGTGCGGCATGGTGCCAAGCTCTAGAGATTCTGGTAAAGGACATGAAGTGGCAAAATTTGCGACAGTTAATCATGCTGTACGCGCTTACTTACGAAATCTGAACACCAATAATGCCTATAAGAAATTACGGTTGTTGCGTTCCGAGCTAAGAGATAATGATGAATACCCTTCAGGAAAAGCATTAGCAAAATCGCTAAACCGTTATTCTGAAGAGGGACCATTATACGTATCTAAAGTGACGAAATTTATCAATCAGAACAAACTACAACGTTTCAATCAACATTTTGAAGAATCGTTGATAGCAGCTGAAAGCTTTTAATTAGCTAAGCTAATTAAAATGACAATAGATAACAGTCATTACATAATTTGATGGTGATTGTAGAAAAGAGTTATCAAAGATGGTTTTGATAACTCTATTGGGAGATCGGTATTAATGCTTAGTTGATTTATACAAACTATTATTAGAACATTTAGCTAACGTTTTAAATTCTTTTTGTAATTTCTTCCCTTCATCATTAGATTCCATTGCTTTTTCACTAGCAGCCCAAGTTTTTAAGTCAGGATATACGTCAACGAACATAAAGCTTTCACGACTGCCAACTAGCGGGGCTAAATCATACGAATTGATACCTCCGCCTTTAACTTGAGCATTCATAAACTTTACCCATTTTTCGTTTAAAGCAGCTACGTCTTTCATTGTTTTATTATCATTTAGTTTACAGGTCCAAACATCAACAACAGACGTGTTTGCATAACTGCTCCAGCAAAAAACTGAGAGTATTAAAAATAATATAGAGTTAGATTTTTTCATTATTTTTCCTTGGTTATTGTATTTTCCAAAGAAACGAGGGGGATGGAAATTCCCAGGACATCATTCTTAAAGTTGATTAACTTCGCGCTAGATTATTGTACAACAATGCAAAATTAGCAAATATGCATCAAGAGTTTTATAAGCATGAAGGCTGCAGAATATTTGGGTAACTATCTTATTAATTAAATTGTTGCAGCAACGTTTGATTTGGCATGCACATTTTTTAGTGTTTGATATGAGCAGTACAGACTTTCCTGTAATACAACAGAAAAACCTTATGTTTTTTATATAAATTAGAGGGCTATAAACGCCCTCTATTTGCTTCTAACGATAAGACAACCACTTCGGTATTTGTTAGTTTATCTTGTAAACTGAGCTTGTTTTTCCAGTCAATTAACAACCATAAATTACCTAAACCAAGCAAAGTAGGAAGTAGGCGTTTTAATGCTGTGTTTTTAGAAATTAGGCTGCCGTCTTGGTTTTGTAAACGTAATCGCCAAGCTTTCATGCCAAGTGTTTGACCACTTTTCGCCCAAAAGAAAATGAAAAAATAACTGACCCAAGCGATACTCCAGCCATAAATCAGGGTGCTGTATAACAGTGACGATTGCTGTGCTTCAATTAAATGCTGCTTGCCGTTCATATCGACCAACCCATAGTAAGCAAAAATAGCAAAAAGCAGAAAAGCCACTGCGCCTGCTGTCATATAAACAGCGATGGCAACTAAAACATCATAAACCCATGACGCTAATCGGCGTAATAATCCAGCACGAGGAAAAGAGCTAAAATCGATAGACATAAGAAAACCCGAGAAAATTTTCGTTATTTTACCTAGTCAGATGTCAGATTCATAGTCAGATTAAATGTCAGATGAATAATCAGGATTAATTTCGTTATTAAACTCAGAAAAGTAGCAGATTAAAAACCTGCTACTTTGGAAGATTATTGATTTATGGAAGCTTAACTCGATAAAAAGCGGCATAGATAACAGGCACGACCCCTAAAGTTAAGATAGTGCCGATCCCCAAGCCAAAAGCGATAACATTGGCCATGCCATAAAACATCGCATCTTTTCCTATGATCAAAGGTAATAAGCCCATAACCGTGGTGATGGTGGTCATGGTGATCGGGCGAAGCCGAGTTAAACACGCATCAACAATTGCATGATATTGATCTTTGCCTGCTAAAATCTCTAGGTTGATGCGATCAATTAAGACAATCGCATTATTAATAATAATACCTGCCAAGCTATATAAACCTAGCGTGACCATAAAACCAAACGGGGCCTGCATTAAATGTAAACCGATCACCGCGCCAATAAAAGATAAGGGGATCGTTAAGGCAATAATGGCTGATTTTCGAAAAGAGTTAAATTGAGCGACCAGTAAAATAAGGATAATACCTAACACTATGGGCATATTGGCACTGAGTGCTTTTTGTGCTGCCGCAGATTCTTTAATAACACCGTCATATTCAATAACATGATTAACAGGTAAATCTTGTCGAAGTGCATCGAGCTTGTCATCAATGATGAGTTTTAGATCTTCAGCCGCCATTTGCGTATTGCGAGCTTGCACACTAACCGTTCTAAACATATCTTCATGCTGTATCACTGAAAATTGATTAACAGGGGCAATTTTTGCTACCTGAAATAACGGCACCGCTTGGCCTGTTTTTTCTGAATAAATGTTTAGGGTGCGTAATCTGTCGAGGCTGTTTCGCTCATTTCCTTGTGCTCTTAAAACAACAGGAATGATTTCATCTTCTTCTCTAAATTCTGTTATTTGCGCTCCTGAGAAATAGGCTTGTAGGGCTTGGGCTATTTCATCAGAGGTTAAGCCAGCGCGCTTAGCTCGGTGTTGATCAACTTGCACGTCAATTTTAGTGATCAAGTTTTCCCAATCATTACGAATATCTAACGTGTTAGGAACTTGATGCAACAACGTCATGATTTCTTGTGCTTTTTGATAAATAACTTTGCTGTCAGGCCCTTTAACTTGAATTTTAATGGTGCTTGAGTCTGAAGGGCCTAAGAACATTTTTTTCACCCGCGCAGACACATTTGGAAAATTGTGCTCAATTTGCTGATCAAGTTGAGCAACGCGTTGAGTAACGTCTGTATTCTCAGCAACGTTAAGAACGATAAAACCTTTATTTTCGGCAGGATCTTCTGGGTTGAGCGATAACACAAATCGCGGGCCACTAAAGCCAACATATCCTGAGAAACTTTCAATAAAATCGAGTTGTTCATTTTGCTTTATCCAAGCAAATATTGCTTGCATTTGGCGGTCAGTTTCTTTTGATGACGTACCGTTTGGTAAGTCGATATTGACTAATATTTGCGTTCTATCTGAATCTGGAAAAAACTGCTTTGCCATAAACTTCATGCTAAATATTGAAGCGATAAACATGACCAGCATACCGCTAATAAATAACGCTTTGTGTCTTAAAACCCAATGAATGAAGCGTTCGTATAACGGGTAAAGTTTATCCATAAAACTTGTTGAAGCTGTTGAGTTTTGCTGTTCATTATCACTTGCTGTGACGTTGTCGGTTTTGATAAAAAAGTAACAAAGCAAGGGCGTTACACAAAGCGCGAGGATCCAACTGGTTAACAAAGTAATTAAAATAACTAACGAGATTGAGCGCGTAAATTCGCCAGCCACATGTTCAGCGAGCATTAACGGTAAGAAAAATAAGATAGTCGTTGCAGAAGAGCTGAGTAAAGGAATAGCTAACTCTTTGCTGCCTTGGATCATCGCATCAAAAGATTGACTGCCTTGCTCTAATCTACGCTTATAGTCTTCAGCTATTACTATACCGTTGTCGACTAATAAACCTAGTGAAATTATCAAGGTTGCCAAGCTCATGCGTTCTAAATTGATGCCTGTAAATTGCATAATAGACAAGGTAATTAGCATAACAAAGGGCACAATTGCACCGACAATCAAACCTGTTCTAACGCCTAAAAATAGCACGACAACCACTAAGACAATCGCAAGTGTTTGCATTACGCTAACTGACACGCCTTTGACGGTTTTTTCGACTTGCTCGGCTTGATAAGTGGCAATATCGAGTTGGTAACCAATAGGGAGAGTGGCTGTGATTTGCTCAACAGTGTTAAGCACTCTTGGGGCATATTCTAAAATGTTATGGCCAGGCAACATCGAAGTCGCGAAAAATATCGCGGGTTTGCCATTAAAGTAAGCGAGTTTGTCTGGCGGATCGATAAAGTCTCTTTTGATGGTTGATATATCTTTTAAGGTAATAAAGTTTTCACTGTGCGGAATATTGATTTGAGTATCAGCGATATCATCAAGATTTAAATAGTTGCCTGACGGTTCGACAATAAAACTCTTAGCCCCCGTATCAACTTGGCCACCAGAACGGATAATGTTCTGGCTTCTAAGCTCATTAATTAACAATTTAGGAGAAATGCCAAGTTGCGATAGTTTCGCGTTTGATACTTCAATAAAAACCCGCTCAGCTTTTTGCCCTAAAATTTCAATCTTTTTCGTGCCTTCAACGGTATAAAGGGTGTCGCGAATATGCTGAGCAATATCGTACATTTCGCCCATATCAAAGCCATCAGCAGTTAATGCTAACGTGACAACCGAAACATCGCCGAACTCGTCATTAACAAAAGGAATTGAAGCGCCTTGTGGCATTTTATTATGCGCAGCATTGGCTTTATTTCTGACATTTTTCCAGATATCGTCTAGGTTAAAATATTTGTCATAAATTTTGACGTGAACGATTGATAACCCTGTGGAAGAAGTCGATTTAATTTCTTTAACTTCAGGAACTTTACGTATTTCTTCTTCAAGTTTTTTGGTAATTAATTGTTCAACTCGTTCAGGCGACATGCCGGGGAAAG
>DAINNQ010000191.1:0-5426 GCA_036735825.1 Alteromonadaceae bacterium
AAAGCCAATAAAGCCTTATTAGAACAATTAAAACAACAGCAAGAACAACAAAACTCGGATCAAAACTCAGACCAAGACAAGTCAGACGAACAACAGTCAGATCAAGAAAATTCTGAACAGCAAAACTCTGACCAAAACTCAGACCAAGAAAAGCAAGATCAAGACTCACAACAAAACCAAGAGCAGCAAGAGTCTGAACAGCAAAATTCTGATCAAAGTTCTGAACAAAGCTCTGAGCAAGAAAAGCAGCAACAAAATCAACAAAACCAAGAACAGCAAAACGAGCAACAGAGCGAACAAGAAAAAGAACAGGAAAATAAAAACCAACAAGCACAGCAGCAGGCCGAGCAAGATCTATCTGAAGAAGAAAAAGAGCAGCAACAGCAAGCACAAGCAATGCAAGCTCAACAAGATAAAGAAACAGAACAAAAGCATAAACAACTGCTAAATAAGGTCACTGATGATCCTTATTTATTACTCAGAAATAAAATGCAATTGGAATATCAAAAACGTCGTCAAAACCGCAGCAGCGCAGGAGTGAATAAAAAGTGGTAAGGTTTTTCAGTAATGTGATCATTTTATTCTGCTTGTTTTTATCACAAGCAAGTTATGGATTTATTTCCGTTTCTGCCACCATAGATAAAAACCCCGTGATGGTGAACGAATCGTTTGTATTAACGGTAACCGCTGATGATGATATTAATACCAATGCTTTAGACACCACACCACTCATGCAAGACTTTATTGTTGGTAGAACGTCTGTCAGTTCACAAACCAGCATGATAAATTTTAATACCACCAGAACTACGACTTGGACAACGGTATTAATTGCTAGAAAAGTTGGTACAACAACAATTCCTGCGCTTTCAGTTGATTCAGAAAAAACTCAGCCAATACAACTTACCGTGCTAGCTGCTAGCGATCCAAATGGGAGTTCGCAACAAGATTTATTTATTACTACAGACGTTTCTGCCAAAGAAGTTTATGTTCAACAACAACTCACTTTAACGGTCAAACTCCATTTTGCTGCAGAGCTTAAACGCGGTAGTTTGACTGAACCTTCATTGGAAGGCGCGAATATTATTCAAGTAGGTAAAGATAAAGAAGAAGATACCATCATTAACGGCCGTCGCTTTCGTGTGATCGAAAGAACCTACGCCATCAGCCCACAACAAAGTGGTCAATACACCTTAAAATCACCGATATTCTCTGGTGAAGTCATGATGCCTTCTGCTCGACGAAACAGCTTTTTAAGCTTTGGTGAAACCAAACCCGTTAGCGTGATTGGTGAAGAAATTGATATCACTATTCGCCCTATTCCCGAAAACTATCATGGCGCTTGGCTACCGAGTGAGTTGCTAACTATTCATCAAGAATGGCAACCACAATCTGTTGATTTTAAAGTAGGAGAGCCAATAACCCGAGTCATCACTTTAACGGCTGCAGGTTTATCTGAAGAGCAATTACCAGAAATCACGATGGAAATGCCGCAAGGATTAAAAGTTTATCCTGACCAACCAGAACTACATACTGGCTTAAATAACGGCAGATTAGTCAGTCAAAAAGTGCGTAACTTTGCCATAGTTGCTAACAAGGCAGGAACGTACCAACTCCCTGAAATCTCTATTCCATGGTGGAATACCGTCACTAATAAATATCAAGTTGCAACCATACCTGCGCAAACGATTACCGTTCAACCAAACAGTCAGTTTACCCCAGAACAACCGATAAAAACGACCTCTGCATCACAAGAGAATATTCCTCAACCAACAACAGTAGTTGTTCAACAAACATCACGGTTGCAGTGGTTATTTTTAGGTTTATGGCTATTTACCTCACTGGCATGGTTAACGACTTATTTGCGACAAAGCAAACGCGCTTCATTAAAAAATGGTAAAACAACAGCAAAAGTTAATGATCACTATTTAGCTTTATTAGCCGCTTGCAAGAAAAATGATGGTGAACAAGCATTAAACCTAATAGTTCCGTGGTTTAATAGTATTTCGACAAACAATATTGCCACTATTGCCCAAGTGATTAGCCAAGGTAGTAGTGCTGAGCTAGCGTCAGCGATTAATGACTTACAGCAAAGTTTTTATGGTCAAAATAAACAACCTTGGCAAGGAAAAGCATTACTCGACGCGATTTTATTGATCAATAAAAATCAACAAACCGACGATTCAAGTAGCAACTTTTCATTGAACCCATAATCATATACGCTGTATAACAAGCAACACCGAGAGCAGAAAATATCATTTAAGATTTTTCTGCTCTTTATTTTTCTATTAAAACTCCTGCTATCAACCCGACATTCAATTGACAGGTTTACTATTTTTCATGCTAAAAAAAATAATTGGAAATAAAAACCCTAACGCTCAGGTCTCTTCAAATATGGCTACTAAACAAGTTAGATACGAAGCGCTAGTTAAGGCATTGCATGGGGATTTATTTCGCTATGCTTATTGGCTTTGTCACGATAAACATGTGGCAGAAGACTTAGTGCAAGAAACTTTTTTGCGGGCTTGGCGAGCATTAGATTCTTTAAAAGATGAAAAGGCGGCTAAGTCATGGTTGATAACAATTTTACGAAGAGAAAACGCTCGACGATTTGAACGTAAGCGTTTTGATATGAGTGAATATGAAGAATCGGCAATCACCGATACGCTATCAACCAGTACCGAGCAAGAAATCGAAAACCATTGGCTGAGAGAAAAAATATCTCAAATGCCAGAAGAATATAGGGAACCTTTAGTGTTACAAGTGATAGGCGGCTTTAGCGGAGAAGAAATTGCCGAGCTATTGTCTCTAAATAAAAATACGGTAATGACCCGACTATTTAGAGCACGTAATCAATTAAAAGATGCCCTAGACGAAGAACCCAAGGCAAGAGGTCAACATAATGGATGATTTGCAATTTAGACGCAATTTGTATGCAGATCCCAAATCGACAGATCCCGATCTAGTCTCTGCTAAAAAGAGCGATCCTGCAAAACAAAAGTTTGCTCAGGAAATTGAACAATTGGATCAAAAAATAGCGCAGGCGCTAGCTGTTCCTGTACCGAATGATTTAGCGGAAAAACTCATTTTACGCCAATCTTTAGCGAGTCATCAGCAACAAAAGAAAGCCAGTAGAATCAAGCTAGCTTTGGCTGCTTCTGTGGCATTTGCTGTTGGGTTAACAGTTAACCAAATGCAGTTTTCCCATGCCTATAATTCGATTGGTGATTATGCTATTGCTCACGCAGCTCATGAAGCGCAATACTTCACTAATGATGATGAAGCTAAGGTCACGCTCGCGTCATTAAATAAGAAAATGGCATCATTTAATGGCAGCTTTTCAGAACAATTTGGTGAATTGATCATGGCAGACTTTTGTCGCTTTGATGGCATGAAAAGTTTGCATCTCGTTTTTAAGGGGCAATCAAGCCCAGTCAATATCTTCATTGTCCCTGAGAGTGAGCATTTAGCGCTGACGAAAAATTTTGCAAATGATCAATTAAACGGCGTAGTAAACCAGTTCAAACACAGTAACATTATTGTTGTCGGAGATAAAAAAGAGCCACTGAAACAATGGCAAGATAAGATCAACGGAAATATTCGTTGGTCAACTTAAGTTGGTTAATTCTTCATTTATTAAGAGCTAAGCTAGAAAATATAAAGGTCGAAGTTAACTTCGACCTTTTTTCATTTGTGCTTTATTAAACAAGAATCTTAACTATGCTGTTCAAGCATTTTATCAAACGTTTGCTCGATGTCTTCGCTTGGTTGTTGGGTGAATTTACTCACAACAATAATTGTCAGAAAGCAGAGGATAAAACCAGGGACAATCTCATAAATATAGGCACTTAATGATTGACCAGCAATGGTGAGTGGCGCATAAATCCAAAATAATACCGTAGCAGCGCCTACTATCATTCCAGCTAAGGCACCATTACGATTCATTGACTTCCAATACAAGCTTAGAATAACCACAGGCCCAAAAGCCGCACCAAACCCTGCCCAAGCATTACTGACTAAACTTAAAATAGAACTGTTTCGGTCATAAGCTAATAACACCGCGACAAAAGCAACTAAAAATACTGAGATACGCCCCACCCGCACCAATTGCTTTTCAGTGGCTTCTTTATTTAGAAATGCTTGATAGAAATCCCCAGTTAATGAACTCGATGTCACTAATAATTGCGAGGAAATTGTACTCATAATGGCCGCTAAAATAGCCGCAAGTAAAAAGCCTGCAACAAAAGGATGAAACAAAACTTGAGATAACACGATAAAAATTGTTTCAGGATCGTCAAGTGACATACCTGTTTTAGCAATATAGGCGATTCCTGCGAACCCTGTTGCCATCGCACCACAAATTGACACTATCATCCAGCTCATACCAATACGACGTGCAACAGGCAGATCATTAATTGAACGAATTGCCATAAATCTAACAATAATATGTGGCTGGCCAAAATAGCCCAGTCCCCATGCCATTGCGGAAATAATGCCAAGCGCAGTGACTCCGCCAAACATATTCAATAGCTGAGGGTTTATAGCTTCTATGCTAGTATTCATAGCTGACAATCCACCAATATCAGTTAAGACCACTAATGGCACTAAAACTAGCGCACCAAACATAATACAGCCTTGAACAAAGTCAGTTAAGCTAACCGCTAAAAAGCCGCCAAAAAGCGTATAAAGTACAACGACACCAGCGGTAATATAAAGTCCTGCTTCGTAATTTAAGCCAAAAGAACTTTCAAATAATTTTCCGCCAGCGACAACACCAGAAGATGTATATAAAGTGAAGAATAAGATGATGACTAATGAGGAAACTATTCTTAATAAACGCGATTTATCAGCAAATCTATTTTCAAAATAATCAGGTAATGTGATGGAATCATTAGCAATTTCTGTGTAAGTACGTAGTCTTGGAGCAACAATTAAATAATTGCAATAAGCACCAATTACCAGCCCAATGGCTATCCATGAGCTACTTAATCCACTTACGTACATAGCGCCAGGTAATCCCATCAGCATCCAGCCACTCATATCCGATGCACCAGCAGAAAGTGCAGTAACAGATGGGCTTAAACTTCTTCCACCCAGCATAAAGCCAGAAACATCATCCGTTGATTTTTTATAGGCATACCAACCAATTCCAAGCATAGTAATAAAATACAAACTCAGTGATATAAACGTACCAATAGCCAAATAAACCTCCAATAATTGTCATATCTGCTTGAAGTTTTTTCTTTTTAGTTAGAAACAAACAAGATACACAATAAAAATATGAATGGTGCTATTATGCTGAAATTAAATCGTAATACTAGGTTTTACCTAAATAATTAAAAATTTGGTATGTTATTGGTTTGTTTTCAAAAATAAAAACAAATTTGTTAAAAAAGTAATGAAATATCAGCACAATTCTCCTATATTCA
>DAINNQ010000192.1:0-5405 GCA_036735825.1 Alteromonadaceae bacterium
AAAACGAGTATTTCACTAAAAATTAGGTAAAACAATGCAACGACTCGCCCCAGCTTTACGTGAAGATAATGTGCCATTAGATTTAATTTCCCTAATAAAAACCATATTAGCGGCCACAAAAGAAATTTCATTTCGTGTGAGTCAAGCTCAACTCGGTGGTTTAATGGGTTCAACATTAGACGAAAACATTCAAGGTGAAGTACAAAAAAAACTTGATGTGGTCGCAAACGAGTTGTTCAAAGATATTTTATTAGAATCAGGTTTTGTAAAAGCCATTTCATCTGAAGAAGAAGACACCTCAGTGGCGGGTGAAAAAAATGGCAAATTCATCGTCTCATTTGACCCATTAGATGGCAGCTCAAACATCGACATAAATTCGCTCATTGGCACTATTTTTTCGATTCATGAAGCGCCAGAAAACCTTGATGCAAGTGATCCTGCCATGTTTAAACAAGCTGGTAATAAGCAAGTTTGCGCAGGCTACGTGCTATATGGCCCTTCGACTATGTTAGTGATGACCACAGGTAAAGGCACACATTTTTATGTGCTTGACAGAACTCATGGTGGTTATTTATTGGTTGAGCGTAATGTGCAAGTGCCACAAGATACACAAGAATTTGCCATTAACATGTCAAACCAACGTTTTTGGCAGCAACCAATGCAAAATTACATTAACGATTTAATTGCTGGCGATAGTGGACCTCGTGGAAAAAATTTCAATATGCGTTGGATTGCCGCTATGGTTGGTGATATTCATCGTGTGCTAACTCGTGGAGGAATTTTTACCTACCCTGCTGATAGCAAAAATCCTGAACAACCGTACAAATTACGTTTGATGTATGAAGCTAACCCAATGAGCTTTTTAATTGAACAAGCGGGTGGTTTAGCCATGACTTCACAAGGCCGTATTATGGATATTGAGCCAAACGATATCCACCAACGCGTTGAAGTGATCATGGGCTCAAAAAATGAAGTTGAAGCTTGTTTAAATTATTATAAATAACAAAAAGCTACATCAACACCTTCACTATATTCCTAAGATAAAGCTGCTTATGCCATAAGCAGCTTTTTTTTATCTAACAATTCTTGCTAAAATAGCGCTAATTTTACAGTTATCACTCGATATGAGATCACGTTATGCCTAATTATGTTGTCGGACACAAAATCCCAGACTCTGATTCAATTTGTTCAGCTATTGCCTTATCTTATTTAAAAACGACGTTAGGCGAAGAAACCGTACCTGCACGTTTAGGTGAATTATCACCTGAAACTTTATTTATTTTAGATAAATTTGGCTTTGAACAACCCGAATTAAAAACCAGTTACGCAGGTGAAAACCTTTACATTGTTGACCACTCAGATCGCGTTCAAGGCCCTGATGATATTGATGATGCTACGATTTTAGGCATTATTGATCACCATAAGCTTGGTGATATTACCACGTCTACACCGCTTGAAATTTGGGTGCGCCCAGTAGGTTGTACCAATACCATTATCAAAATGATGTACGATTTTCACAATGTTGAAATACCAAAAAATATTGCTGGCGCTATGATGTGTGCAATTTTATCTGACACGGTTATTTTCAAATCTCCTACCTGTACAACAGCAGATATTAAATGTGTTGAAGCGTTAGCTGAAATTGCTGGCATTGCTGATCCTAAAGAATTAGGCATGGAAATGTTTAAAGTTAAATCAGCAGTTGAAGGCACACCTGTACGTGATCTTGTTTTACGTGATTTTAAAGACTTTGATATGCACGGAAAATTAGTAGGCATTGGTCAATTAGAAGTGATTGACTTAGCTATTTTTGACGACATGAAAGCTGATTTAGAAGCGGATATTGCGGCATTGAAAGCAGAAGGAAATCGTCACAGCGTTATTTTATTATTAACTGACATAATGAAAGAAGGCTCTGAGTTTTTAGTGGTGAGTGATAACGACGACTTAACAGAAAAAGCCTACGGTAAAGCTACAGTGAATGGCCGAGTATGGATTGACGGTGTATTATCGCGCAAAAAACAAGTTGTACCATCATTACAAGAGTCATTAGCGTAATGCGCTCAAACAGATAAAACACTTTCAAGTTTGAAGCAAATAAAAGCTTAGTTACATTTTTTGTTACTAAGCTTTTTTATTTTTATAATTAACATGTTAGCATTTTCAACTACCTAAAATGCTGAAATAAAATACTGGAATGTTTTTCGATGAAAATTGCTGATTCAACACGTTTATCTTTTAGATTAATGAATAACCAAGATGAAGATCTGTTGTTCGAGCTTGACCAAGATCCACAAGTGATGAAGTATATTTCTGATGGGGTCGTTTCCACTCGTGAAACCATTCGTGATGTGTTCATACCAAGAATGCAAGCGTATAGAGACAGCGACAAAGGCTGGGGGTTATGGCAAGTTAACCTAAGTGAAACGAATGCATACTTAGGTTGGGTGTTAGTGAGGCCGATGTATTTTTTCTCTGAACACCCTGAGTTTGATAATATAGAGCTTGGCTGGCGATTTTTCCGCTCAACATGGGGAAAAGGTTATGCCAGCGAAGCCGCCCTGCATATTAAAAACCACTTAGCGCAAAATCCAAATTATCGGGCTTTTAGTGCGATTGCCGATGAAAATAATTTAGCATCTATTGGCGTGATGAAAAAAATAGGAATGTCTTACATAAAAACATACCGTCATATCGATCCTTTATTTGAATGTGAAGTTGCTTATTATCAATGCATCAATTCGATTAAGAACTAGAACTAAAAATAGAACTAGCACTCATCTCCCTGTTATTAAGCTGAAAAAGTATTTAGCGGATATTATAAATATCCGCTAAATAGTTAACGGCAGACTACTGACTGGATAAATAATCAGTAGTCATTTACAATTTCACTATCATTGGATAAACACTCATCGTTCAGATATTAATGAAGCTCTATATTGCCGAAAAACCGAGTCTAGCCCGAGCGATTGCCGATGCGCTACCTAAGCCTCATAAAAAACAACAAGGCTATATTGAAGTTGCCAATGGTGATGTAGTTACTTGGTGCATAGGTCATATTCTTGAGCAAGCCGAACCCGATGCCTATGATGCAAAATATAAAAAATGGCAATTAGACCATCTACCGATCATTCCTCAGCGATGGCAACTTAACGCAAAATATAAGACAAAAAGTCAACTAGCAGTCATTCGCACTTTAGTTAAAAAAGCAGACCAATTAATTCATGCAGGTGATCCAGATAGAGAAGGGCAGTTACTGGTTGATGAAGTGATTGATTACCTTAAAGTCAGCGAAACAAAAAAGAAAAATACCCAGCGCCTACTGATCAGTGATTTGAATGTTTCAGCAGTTAAAAGAGCATTAACACAATTAAAGTCTAATCAAGCGTTTATTCCTCTTTCAGTTTCGGCTTTAGCGCGTAGCAGAGCAGATTGGCTCTATGGCATTAATTTAACTCGAGCCTACACAATTCAAGGTGGAAAAGTTGGTTACCAAGGTGTTTTATCTGTCGGTCGTGTCCAAACGCCCATTTTAGGCCTAGTTGTTAAACGTGATCTAGAGATAGAACACTTTGTCGCCAAGCCGTTTTATCAAGTCAATGCCGAAATTGTTACTCCAAACAATGAAAACTTTCGCGCCCTTTGGCAACCCAGTGAAGCTTGCCAACCTTATATGGATGAAGAAGGTCGAGTTATAGTTAAAAGCCTTGCCGAAAATGTCGTCGGTCGAATAACGCAGCAACCCGCTATTGTTAGCCAAGTCAAAAATGAAGATAAAAAGCAGCAACCCCCCTTACCTTTTAATTTGTCATCATTACAAATTGAAGCAGCAAAACGATTTTCAATGAATGCCAAGTTAGTGCTTGATGTTTGCCAGTCACTGTATGAAAAACATAAACTGATCACTTATCCTCGTTCAGATTGTCGTTATCTTCCTAAAGAGCAACTTAAGCAAGCAAAAACGGTGGTCACCCATGTTGCCAATTCCAATTCACCACTAGCAGAAGCTGCCAAAAATGCTGACTTAACATTAACAAGCTTTGCCTGGAATGATAAAAAAGTCACCGCGCATCATGCTATTATCCCCACCGAAAAATCAGCAAATAATGTCTCACTCAATAATTTTGAAAGTAACATTTATCAGTTAATTACACGGCAATATTTAGCACAGTTTTATCCTGTTTATCGTTATGCTCATCGTAAAATAGTTCTCACTATTGCTGGTGGTATTTTTAGCGCGAGTGCGAATATGCCCAAACAAGTTGGTTGGAAAACGTTATTTAACACTGCATCACCTCAAGCATCTTCACAAGACAATGACGAGCAATCACAGTTACCTGATGTGCAGCAAGGTGATGTTTTGCATTGTTTACAAGGCAATTTAGCTGAAAAAATGACTCAATGTCCTACCGCTTTTACCGACGCTACTTTGCTTAGCGCGATGACAGGTATCAATCGTTTTGTACAAGACAAGCACTTAAAGGCCATATTAAAAGATACCGATGGTTTGGGCACAGAAGCAACACGAGCAGGCATTATAGAGTTACTATTTAAACGTGGTTTTTTACAGCGTCATGGGAAAAATATTCATGCGACCGAGGCAGGAAAAGGCTTGATAAATGCTCTACCCGAGCTTTGTACTACACCTGATATGACCGCCCAATGGGAAGCAACATTAAATGACATTGCCGAGAAGAAATCCAGTTACCAACAATTTATGACACCGTTAATTGAATCGCTTAACCAAATTATTAAGCTAGCTGCTAGCCAATTACCCCATAGTTTACAAGGGGTAAAGTCGACGCAAAAACCAGCCTATAAAAAGCGTCGTAGAATGAAGAAAAAAGCTGCTTAAGATCAATCGTTAGTTAATAATTTACAATCAGAATCAATACTTTAAATCCAACAATCAAAAAAATTGGTGATTATGACTAGGCTTGCGTTTTATTATCTTTTTCCATCTTTAAAAATAATGCACGAATGACATCTCGCCAGCTAATAATGCCTGTTAAGTAATGATTGTCATCGACGATGGGGATGCATGATACTTTCGACAGATGAAATGTACTGATTAACTCGGCTATGCTCGCTTTTTCATTGAGCGTAATGACATGACGATGCATGATTTGATGTGCTTTCACGTTTAAGACAGCAAGATCTTTTGATTTCTCTACAGGTGTTCCAAGACGAGGGCTGATAATTTTTAAATAATCTCTATCGGAAATAATTCCAACAACTTTTTTATGTTCAACAACCACTAAATGATGAAAACTCTTAGCATTAAAAATATCTCTTATTAACGCCAAATTATCATCAATTTTAACGGTTTGAACTGATTTGCTCATTAAAGTAGTTAACCCGAATCTTGTTTAAGAAAATGAACTAAATGCCTGTTCCAAGATCCG
>DAINNQ010000193.1:0-5391 GCA_036735825.1 Alteromonadaceae bacterium
AGTAATATTAATGGTGAGTTTGGCATCTTTACATATTTGAATGGTATAACTTTGCTTGTTTATTATCACTTGCACATATTTAGCGCTCATTGAAACTTGATATTGAGCTGGTCGAATCTCATAAACCTGTTGTAAATCTAGCTTGCTAGTAACTGTTTCTTCCGAAGATATCATCAAATAGTCTTGCTCAGAGGGTATGCTTCTTTTTACCATAGGTCCTTGATAAATCAGCTGATTGTTTTGCTCATCGGTAATAGTAAACAATTTGCTCATAAAGCCTTCAAGCGGTGTATTCCAAGGTAATAGAAATACAGGTGCCGACGAGGTGTTGGTAATACTGTATGTTACCCAAATACCTTGAGAGATTGACTGGTTAGTGTCGGCGGTCAACTGGCAAGTAAATAAGGTGTTTGGGTTTATATCCATATCCATGGCGTGCACGTTTTTATTAAGGTTTATGGTGAAAAAAAGAATAAGAAATAATCGTAAAATAGCTGAGCACATAATGATTTTTTAACCTGAGCATGGGTATTGAGAAAAAGGTTAGTTACAGCAAGTGTATCTAACCTTTCGGTTTAACTCTAGTTAGCTAGCTTAAGTGAAGGCTAGTTTAAGTTAGGGGTATTCTCAGCAAAATATTCATGGCTGTCAGCATTATTTAATGCTTGATCAGGATTAGAAATGGCCAAGCTTTTAGCGCCGCTTTGTCCGTAAACGACATCATCTGTACCAGCAACAGCATTAAAATGACTTAACTCATGAATAATGGTTCCTGCACGTGAATCAGTGCCTAACTCATTAGCACTCCAAAAAGCACTACATAAGTAAACCTTATAAGGTTGATTTGGATAAACGTAAGCAAAATATGATTTTTTACAGCTACAATCAAATGCTACTGGTTGATTGTCAATGGCATCATTTATCGCCTCAAAGTTAGCTTTTGCTGTGTTGTAGCGACTCGAAGTTGCTTGACCAAACCACGTTGTATAACGTGCCGAGGTGTTATTAGCTGAATGGCTATTTAGGTAGCTCACCGCGTTATTGGCAATGCCGTCAGCAGCAGCTAAGGCGCTGATAATTTCAGTTTGTTGGCTGTTTGAACAACGGCCTGTAAAACAAGTGCCATCAATACAATCGCCAGAGCCTGACCCGCCGCCTGGTTTACCTTTATTGGCATTACCTTTTGCCGCGATACCATCAAGATAAACAGACTGTGTGTTTGAGTGTAATGATTCAATTTCAAGACGCTCAGCTTTTTTTTGTTGACCGTGATTTGAGTAAAGGTGTAATGAATTGACATGATAAGTGATGTCATATTGACCTGGTTCACTCATGTCATAGTTACTTGTTAATTCGAATGTTTTTACTAATGATTCACCAGATTTAAGTTTAATGTAATCATTTTCTGTTGGTGCCTGACGCTTGTAATGAGGCCCCATAAACTGCACTTCTACACCATCACGCGTGATGTGAAAAATGTGCTCTTCTTCTAAATCTGTATACCAGCCAAGTACTTTTTGTTGGCCTTTGTGATTGTTAGTAATAGTAAGTGTGGCGTTTACGTTACCGTTGGTTAAAGTTTCTACATCCACGTTCACATCAAGTGATGGTTTGCTTGCATTCGCAGCAAAAGCGACGCTAGCAAAAATGGATAGTAGAAATTTAGTAGAAAACTTCATGGTCGATATCCTTCTATTATTTTTATAAGTATATGTTTTATCGGCATTAAGCTGATGCTTCAGCATGGAATAGAGAAAGGATGAACGCTAGTATTAACACGACAATTTTTGATGAATTAGCGACAATTCTTTTTTCGTCAAATGAGTATTCATTAAGCGATAAGTGATACCCGTAGTAAATTATCGCATTGCTTGGTATAACGTCGTCATTATATTTATCAGGAATTATTCATATGCTTTCCCTATCTCCCGAACAATGTCGTGTTATTGGTGCCATGCTCGAAAAAGAAACCACCACGCCCGAGCAATATCCGTTGTCGTTAAACGCGCTTACTTTAGCTTGTAATCAAAAAAGTAATCGTGAGCCTGTTATGTCTTTGTCAGAAAGTGACGTGCAAAATGTTGTTGATGAGTTAGTCAATATGCAACAGTTGATGATTGATCGGCACGCTTCAGGTCGGGTAAATAAATATATTCATCGTTTTTGTAATACCGAGTTTGGCAGTTTGCAATTCACCGCTCAGCAGCGTGCGATAATTTGTGTGTTGTTGTTAAGAGGGCCACAAACGCCGGGTGAATTAAGAAGTCGAACGAATCGATTGGCTGAGTTTTCAGACGTGAGCGAAGTGGAAGAAGCTCTAACTCAGTTACAAGATTTAAACGGGCAAGAACTGGTTAAAAAACTGCCGAGAGAGCCAGGTAAGCGTGAATCTCGATATGTGCATTTATTTACCGAATTAGATGAAAGACTTTCGGTGGCAAATTCGATTAGTGAAAGTGAAGTTAAGAATGCAACGGGCGATCAAGACTTGTATGAACGAGTGAGTCAGCTAGAGCAACAAGTTGCATCATTAACTGCACAAATGATGATTTTATCCGAACGACTCGATAGATAGGATATTAATTGATAATGCTTAGGCCGATGATTTTAGCAAAAATCATCGGCCTTTTGTCATTATTAAAGTGAAGATATTCTGGCATTAAGGCGCTTTTTACGACCTTCATGAGTCTCTTTTGCTAAAATTTTCTCTAAAATTGTTTTTTGTGCCGCATTCAACGCTTGATCGGCAGCTACATGAATATCAGGTTTCACTCCAGTACCTTCCCAATTTGTTTGAGTCATAGGATTTACTCCACGGCCTGAAGGAAGAAACATCGAAAAATGTGGCGTCAGTTGAACAAAATCACCTGAATTGGCAGCACCACCCGTTTGTTCGCCTATCAAGGTGGCTGTTGATAAATGTTTCATGGTGTAACTGAAGTCTTCGGCGGCAGAAAAGGTGTCTTTATCGATCAATATGTAAACATTTTTTGCTGAGTCGTATCTCGCACCCTCTACATATTCATGACTCCAATGTTGCTCAATAACATTGTTTTTACGTTTAAACATATCGAGTAAATGCGTTCTTTCTTCAAAAAAATAGCTCGCAAGCATTGATACCGTTTGCTCTTCTCCACCAAAATTACCTCGCAAGTCGATGATTAAACTATCGGTATTGGCAAGCAAATTCATAGCAGAAGCTAACAAAGGGGCTACTTCTTTTACTGGTCCAAAAGCAGTTAATTGCAAGTAACCGATATTAAAAGGCAGGCGTTCAATTTTTTCAAAACCGAAATTATGAGCGCGCCACATGGCTAATTCTTCGGCCTTTCTGACATTTTGCATTTCAGCCGATAGCTCGAGCGGCATAGCTTCTGGGGTGAACTCTACTTGCAGGTGTTTATCTTGTGATAACACTTGTAATTGTTTAGTTAATTCTGATGAGAATTCAGATGACGAGATAAAATTGTTAAAATGTCCACTAGATTGTAGTTGATTAAGCTGAAGGACAATTTTGTTTGCTTTTTCATGAAAAACATACTCTTGCGTTAATTTTGCCGAGATCAGTTTTATCACGTGTGCTTGCGTTGCTAGCGTTATTTTTTCCTGATCTTGTTGATTGGCGTTTGCCAAAGAATGAGGAAGGATAAAAGCAATTATCATGGTGAAACCATAAGTGACTGTTTTTATGCATGAAAGTTTTTTAAAGAATATTGTTATGTTTTTCATAATACACCTTTTATTGAACATGAATCATTGTGTTTTGCTGAACAAGCCGCGAAGTCTGCTTCAGCCAACGTTGTTAAAAAGTGTATAAAGTGCATTTCATTTTATTATCTGTAGATTGTCATTTTTTTTTCACTTATTCTTAGCTGAAAAAAAAATTTAACGGTCTAAAACTAAATAGTGATAAAAAAAATACTTAATGTTCAACAATTTCTGACAGCCATTTTCTATTTAATAGCTGTTGTCGCTATTATTCAGACAGTCAATTTTATTGGCGTTTTCACCAATAGTTTAGATTTTCTCAATTGGTGGCCGTTAGGAAAATCTCAATTATTTAGTCTTGGTGGTATGCCTGATTCTGTTTTAGCGGCGAATACTTCGGGCTTATCGATTGATATTTTAGTACCAGGCTTACAAGAATTTCTTAAAACACATTGGTTAACTCGTACAGGATTATCATTAATCACCATATATGTTTTTCTTGCGGTGCTTGCTACTTTTCGAAAAATGTTAGCCACGGTTAGTATTAACCAACCATTTGATTTTTCTAATATTCGACGAGTTCAGTTTATTATTGCTCTGGTGTTTACAGAAATATTTTTTTTGGATTACTGGCGTACTGAAAGTATGAAGCCAGTGAAAGCTTTGGTTGAACAAATGGGCTCTCCTATTGTTGGCACAGATAGTAGTTATCAAAATGCCGATGCATATGCCTACATTCTTCTATTGCTTTTATTAACGTTATTATCGATTTTTCGTCGCGGTATGGTGCTTTATCAAGAACAAAGAGCGATGGAGGAAAGGCTTTTTCAAAAGAAAAAAATTGAAGCGGTAGGAGCTTTAGCTAGCGGTGTAGGTCATGACTTTAATAATATTTTAACGTCAATTATTGGTTATGCTGAGTTAGCAAAAGTTGCTGCAACGCAAAAAGATGCTGATTTTGCCTTAGATCGTGTACTGGAAGCCTCAAATAGAGCAAAGCGATTGACTCAACAAATAAGAGCTATTGGTGGGCAAAGTACTCAATCACAACATGATGAAGTTATCGATTTGAAAGAAGAAGTCGATGAACTATTGCTATCGATTGAACCTATGATCCCTGATCGCGTAAAAATAATTAAAGCCTACAGCAGCGAAGAAAGTTTTCCAGTGAAAGCCGATCCCACAAAAATATATCAGGTGTTGTTAAATTTATGCACTAATGCAATTCAAGCGATGGAAAAAGAGGGCGGTGACTTGATTATTGAGATTAAAGATCAACGTCACGATGGACACCAAGGATATTTTATTAGCTTCAAAGATGAGGGCAGTGGCATAAGTGAAGAAGAACAAAAACAAATCTTTGAACCTTATTTTACTACCCGCCATCAAGTAGGCGGAACGGGCTTGGGCTTGGCTTTATGTCAGAGTATTATTGAAAGTTATCAAGGTCATATCTCAGTGAAAAGTGAAAAAAATCAAGGCAGTGAATTTATCGTGTGGTTGCGAAAAGAGAGCACAAACTCATTAAAACAGATCAAGTAATATCGAGTTGTTTTCATTTGGCTAAAATGTAGTAGCTCAAATCTTTATTGACCTAATCGTATAGCTGATTAGGTCAGCAAAGATTTCAGCCTGTGTGAAAACTCAGTTTTGATCACCTTTTGGACTAAGTACACAATTGAT